>DVJF01000032.1 GCA_018716965.1 Candidatus Caccenecus avistercoris
GCCTTTTTTATTAATTTTGTTGTCAAAGATCAATTTTTCTATCATTTGTTGATAGATTTATATCAAGATTTTCATCTTAATATCTTTTTCATCTAGTGTTACTAATTTTCCATAAAACTTTTCACACTATCAAATAGTTAGTAACTCTGGTTTTGTTGCTTTAGATATTCTTCATTTGCTCTAGGTCTCACACTGGTAGCTAAAGCAATAACAGAAATATCAAAATTTATTTTTCAACTAATTTGTTCATACCATCCCTCTGTTTCAATTTGATATACTTCTTTTATATTGTATCAAACTTTTAACTCAAAAGCAGTATTTATCTCAATATATTTGCAAAAATTCAAATATCAATATAACATAATCAATTTTAAGTGAATTAATAATGTAAAAATTTAGGAAAATTTTCTTTATTTTGCAATATAAAGTATTTAAATTTTGCTAATGCACGTTTTTGTTTTAATCAAAAATAACCCAAAATGCCTATTTTTAGGCACTTTGGGTTATGCTTTTTCTAATAAAAAACTAAAATTCTAAACAGTCATTCAGCACCATTATGAATCTTACTCCGTATTTACGGAGTTTTTTCTTTTAATTTCAAGAAAAAACTATAGTATTTATCATTTTAATATATTATAATAATATCTATCACATTCATCAAAACTGAAAGGAACAAAATGAACAACGAATTACAAACTATTTATATCAATATTGATGATTCTGGCAAGATTTCCAAAAAAGAACACTTTGCTGTCTATGGTGGTATTATTTTTCTAAACAAAAAAGAAAAAGATAAATTTATAACCCAATATAAATCGATTGTTAATGATATCAAATGTCATTACTGCCCTTCAAAAAGCACTTCATGCAACAACAATAATTGTCCGGAATTAAAACATAATAATCTAAAAAATAAAGATATCAGAAGAATAATAAATTACATCAAAAAATATATCCTAACCGCTTGCATCATAAATAATGAAGAATTATATGATTATATTATAAACAACAAAGCTTCAAAAGGAAGATATAATGATTATGCTTTAAGAAGAACCATTAAAGGTATTATTTCTATCTTAATTAATAATCATTTAATTAACCCAGATAGACCAATCAACCTCATAATCAATATTGATGAGCAATCAACCAAATCAAATGGATATTATAATTTAAAAGATGGTTTATTAGAAGAACTAAAATATGGTATTACCAATTTTAATTATGCTAAAACATACAAACCTATCATTAATAGTGATTTAACAATTACCCTAACCTATCAAAAATCCGATAAAAGTTATGTTGTCCAAGCAGCAGACTTAATTGCCGGTACGGTTAGAAAACACATGATATTAGCAAGCTCTAACCCCAAAGCTTTTCAAAAAATTATGAAGTATCTAAACTATAAAATTTTTTTGCCATAAATAAATTATTTTTCTTCTAAATTTAGGTGCAAACACTACGTGGTATTTGCAATTCCACTTCGTGTATGCTAAACTATTTACGTCCACTTAGGACACCTCCTTTGATTTTTAGTGCATTCGATAAACAGCATTTATTGTATCAAAGGAGGTTTTTCTTTGCAACGCTAAAGCTCCTTAGAACCCCCAGTAAAACTGGGGGTTTTCGTTACATGAAAAAAGATATAAATAATTGAAAATGTCAATTATTTATATCGCCAAACACTTTGTGTTTGGTATTTTTTGTTGTATAATTTTCTTATGAGTATAGTGAATGTTTTTAATTCTGAAACGGAATTATTTGATTTTTATCCTAAAAAGAAATACTTTAAAATTAAAGATATCTTTAATGATTATTGGTATGAATTTTTAGATTTTACTGATAAGAAAAATATTAATATTAGACCTGTTGTTAAAAGAGATGTACAACGTATGATGATTTGTAAAACTCCTCATATTGGTTTCTCTACTTATCATTGCCATCATTGTAATAATACTCTTAATGTCTATAAAACTTGTAAATCTAGATTTTGTAATTCTTGTGGTGTTAAATACGCCAAACAACGTGCTTTAAATATTGAATCTATTCTTCTTAATTGTACTCATCGTCATATTACTTTTACTATTTCTGATAAACTTTGGCCTTTATTCTTAGAAGATAGAAAACGTCTTAATTATATGTTTGAGGCTGTTAATCTTACTCTTTCTTCTTGGTTTAAAGAACAATACAAGAAAGAATGTTATAAACCCGGATTTATTCTTACTCTTCATACTTTTGGTCGTGACGATAAATGGAATGTCCATATTCATTGTTTATATTCTGAAATTGCCTTAGGAAAAAATGACTCTAAAAAATTTGATTTTATCCCCTTTGATATGCTTCGTAAACGTTTCCAAAAAGTTCTTTTAGACTTACTAGAACAAGATATTGGTAAAGAAGAATTTAGAAAAATGAAAAATTGGATTTATTCTACTTCTAATAATGGCTTTTATGTTAGAGCTAAAAAGAATGAATTCCCAAGTTCTAAAAAAGCAATTTCTTATATTTTGCGATATTGTGGTAGACCTTGCTTTGCACAATATCGTATAATAGATATTGATGACGATGATTTTATCACTTTTTGGTATCAAAGACATGAAGATGATAAATTCGTTGTAGAAAAAATTCATATATTTGAGTGGATTTCTAGACTCATTAGACATATTCCTGATTGTAATTTTAAGACAATTCGTTATTATGGTATTTATGCTTCTCGTAAACATAAATTATACAACACTTGTCGATTATTAATTAATAAAATTAAATTACCTTTTTACATGTCTTTAACGAAATGGCGTAACTTAATGATTACTACATTTAATATTGATCCTTTAAAATGTCCTAATTGTGGAACTATTATGAAACTCGAATATGGTTAGAAAGGAGTTATGATAATGAAAAAAAATCCAGACGAAACTGAATTTATTTGTCCAAAATGTAAAACAAAAGAAAGGATTCCCACAGAAATAGTAGAAATGTTAGACTATGCTGATCAAATTGGTGTCGATACTTCTGCACCTCCTAGATTTGATTGTGAAAATTGTGATGGTAAAATGGTACCCATTTACTATATTGGGGCAAAAGGTAGAATTTACGAATATAAAGAAAACTAAATAAAATTTTTGAAATACAAAAATTGGACTTTTTTTGCATGTCCAATTTTTTATTTACGAATATTTATATGCATTTCTTCTATTAAAAGCATTTTCCTATAAGACAACGAAAAAAAGCCATACGGCTTTTCCCCAGTTGGGTAGATGCACACACAGTACACTTAAACAATCGTTCAAACACCAACTATCGACCAGACAAAGCTTACTGCTTTCGGTACAAACAATATATCATAAAACATACTGCTTGTCAATGTTAGTTTATGAGAATATTAACAAAATATACCTTTAAAAACAAGTAAAATAGTGCTAAAATAAATAAACAGAGGTAATAAACATGAAAACATATGGCAAAATTGATAGCTTTAAAAAAATGAATATCAAAGTAATATTAAATGACAAAGATGTAATTTATGAAGGAAATGTCGATGATGCTCCAGCAAATATTAAGGAAATGCATTATGTTAAAGCATCTTTAGGTAAAGTAACAGAGATATATGTTTATAATGAACATGATTAGTATGTCTTAAAGTCATACTTTTTTATTAAAAACAGTTTATTGACTAGTTGATTTATTTTTCTTATTTTATATAATCCATATATTAGTAAAGCTCCTAATAAATTTAAAATTAAATCATCAATATCAAAACTTCCTGATAAGCTTAAAAATTGTAATACTTCAATTACTAAAATAATTGCTATATTCGTAAAAATAAAGTTTTTTAATTTATTTTGTTTTTTAAAAAGTAATGGTAAGAACAACCCCATAGGTGCAAAAGCAATAAGATTACCTAACAAATTGATTATAGCTACCCTATCTTGTCTTGTTATATATTCAATGATTGTTTTAAAAGGAATTAAATTATTATTTCTTACATAAACTTCAAAGTTTTCTTTGCTCCAATCAAAGAAGTTTAAGCCAACTCTACCATAATCACTATCAAATAAGGTTAGTTTTATTAAAGTTATAATATATAAAATGAATATAGCATATAAATATATTTTCATGGGCTTATTACTTTTTAAATATTTGGATAATAAAAAAGTTCCTAAATAAAAGAAAAATGCTAGTAAAAATAATAAAATTATTCTATCCGTTTCATCCATACCTACTCTCGGGGCTAATTCTAAATACATGTAATAGCCAAAAACAGTTAGACCTATTAAATAGAAGATGATACTACTTATAATCATTAATAATTTTTTCATAATTCTTTCTTTTCACACATTAGATTTGATTTCTTGATGATTTCTTCTAATTCTTTTTGATTTGCTTTTTTAATCTTATCTAAAGAAATATCGGTATGATAGACTTTCACTCTTTTATCCTTATCAATATCTAATATGTGCTGATAACCAAATGACTCTTTTTTGCCATCTATTAATTTAACCATACTATCCCATGATTCAAAGTGACTTCTTCTTTTGTTTGCGAGATAAATTTTGGTTGTAAAAAAATAGCATTCTTCTGTATCATTTTCAATTAAAATATAATGAGTATTAAGAGTGCTTAATCCTAATATTTCAAAGGTCAGTTCATCATTATCTATATTACATTTCATAATTAGGGAATCATAAGGAACAGAAAGCTCTATATCAGAAATTTTATTTGCTAATAATGTGATTATAAAAAATAATATGATTATGATGAATATTATTTTTATAAACATTCTTTTATTCTTTTTCAAATTATCTAATAAATTTATAGTCAGTTTTTCTGTTTTTTCTTGATAGTTATTTTCATTTAACTTTTCACCACTTAATAGTTCATTTACGGTAATATCTAATTCTTTGCATAATTTTGCAAATAAAGATACATCCGGTAAGCATCTGCCATTTTCCCATTTAGATATGGCTTTATCTGTTACATTTAGTATTTTTGCTAATTCTTCTTGGGTTAAGTTTTTCTTTTTTCGACATTCTTTTATAAACTTTCCTATCTTTTCTTGATTCATTTTCACACCTCTTGCCTTTATTATATAAAAAGTATTAAATAAAGTAATATACTAAAGGTAGAGTTTGATAATTTATGTAAATTAAATGTAAAAAAAATAAGCTCTGTTTCAAGCTTATCTTTGAATCTTTTTTATTATATTGTTTTCTTTAGTATATTCTAGGAAATCTCTTATGGAATTTGATATGTTGTAATCTTCTCCTAAAGTATACCAATGATATATTAATATTTCTTCATTAGGAATTAAGGGAACGTCTATTTTCTTATGAGCTAAAAAAACATGCATTTTGATGGTTAGATTAGGGTCACTGGCAGCTTTTTCTACTTGTTCAAATACTAGTTCTAATTCATTATCGTCTATAGTAAAACCATTATTAATTTCTTCGCTAACTTCTCTTTTAGCAGCTTCAATTAGTGTTTCGCCTTCTTCAACACCACCACCTATAAAGGTGTAAGAATTGGTTTTACTGCTTTTTCTTGATTGAACAATTAACAATTTATTATCTTCAATAAAGGCAATTCCTACTACTTTTTTAATCTTCATTTTTCTTTTTCTCAATTTTCTTTGTTTTCTTTGGCTTAATAACTTCTACTTCTGCATCATCTTTTACATTCTTTGAAGTAGCAATTTCTTCTTTTTCTCTATTATTTTCTTCTAGTGGCATCCGCACATCAACTACTTTTGTACCAGCAAGTATATCATGTAATCCTCTACCATCTTTATAAAATAAAATCATTAAGAATAAGATTATCATGAGTATCATATCAAAATTAGATGCTGCTGAATAAATAGTTAAATAAGTACTTTCTTTAAAGCATACCGCAATTAATGTTAAAATATTTAAAATAACACCATTTAAGATAAATGCCCGAATAAAATATTGATACAACTTAACATTATCCCCTTTATTACTTACAATTCTAATACCCATTATTTTCTTACCCAAAGTCTGCCCTTTTGTAACATAAGCAAAAACTCCAAAGTATAAGAAAATAATAATTATATTTCCAATCGTATACACATATCCATTACTATTTAACTCATAACTAAGTTCTCTTGTTTGTTCGGATAACTCATTCGCATCAATTTCTCCACTATAATAATTTTGTAGTACTTCATTATAAGTATTGCTAGTCTCTACATATTCGTCATATCTTGGATTAATGAATGTAAGATAAACTAAAGCAGAACTAATTAAAGTAATTACTAAATAATCAATTAAATAAGCCACAATTCTCTTCAAAGCCACATTACTTGTCAAATTTATCAACTCCTTATAGAGTATTATATTATTTTTTTATTTTAAAGTAAAGCTATTTAATCATTCTTTTTAAACTTAAGATAGCATTTTTCTCTATTCTAGATACTTGAGCTTGACTAATATTTAGCGCTTCCGCTATTTCCATTTGCGTTTTCCCAATAATATAGCGTTCCACTAATATCTCTCGTTCCCTTTCTTTAATTTTATTAAGTCCTCTTCTAAGAGATATCAGCATATCTTTATCACTATTCAAATCTTTCTTATCAGCAATTTGATCCATTAAATAAATCGTATCTCCCCCATCGTTATAAATAGGTTCAAAAATACTCATTGGTTCCTTTAGACTATCCAAAGCTTGAGCAATCTTATATTCTTCCACATCTAACTCTTTAGCAATCTCTTCATTTGTAGGGTCTTTTCCATACTTATTAAAATAAGATTCTTTAAAACGTAAAATACTATAGGCTAAATCTTTAATA
This sequence comes from Candidatus Caccenecus avistercoris, assembly GCA_018716965.1. Classification (GTDB taxonomy): domain Bacteria; phylum Bacillota_I; class Bacilli_A; order RF39; family UBA660; genus Caccenecus; species Caccenecus avistercoris. The sequence goes on from DVJF01000032.1 coordinate 6,803, forward strand.
CTTCTACTAATTCTAATACTATTATTATCCCTAATATATCTTTTAATTTCTCCCAAAATCAAAGGAACAGCATAAGTCGATAATTTTAAATTATAAGACAAATCAAAATTATCAATCGCTTTAATTAACCCAATAACTCCTACTTGAAACAAATCATCCATATTATAATTACCTTTATTAAAACTTCTTAAAATACTTAATACCAACTTTAAATTACCATTAATTAATTCTTCTTTAGCCGCTTTGTCTCCTGCTTGATACCTTTCAAATAATTTAATCATTTCACTACTATTTAATACTTTTAATTCATTCGTGTTAATTCCTGTAATATCTACTTTATATCTAGCCATTTTAAAACTCCTTTCCCTTTATTTATGAGAAAGAAGTTTTAATTTTATTCATAAATTTAAAGCTATATTTTAAGAGGATTAATATCCAGTTCTAAAAACACATCATTACGTGGAGCATATATTTCATCTAATTCTTTTAATACTCGAGCTAATTTTTTATCAAATCGATATTTAATCGTAATACTAAAACGATATATATTATTTCGCTTAAAGTTAGAAGCTGTAGAAGGTCCTAAAATAATACTCGATTTATCCAAATTTCTTTCTAAATATTCTTTTACTTTCCCAACTTCCTGACTCGCAGTACTATATTCTCTGCTGGCCACTTTAATATTTGCTAAATAATAATAAGGAGGATATTTAAGAACTTTTCGAATTTGCATTTCTTGTTTATAAAAAGCATCATAATCATGTTTAGCTACATCTTTAATCACTTCATTATCAGGATTAAAGGTCTGAATAACAACACTTCCAGGTATGGTACTTCTACCTGCTCTTCCAGCAGCTTGATCTAGTAAACTAAAAGTTCTCTCACTACTTCTAAAATCAGGAATATTAAGACTACTATCGGCATTTATTACCCCCACTAGCCTACATTTGGGAAAATCAAGCCCTTTACTAACCATCTGGGTTCCAATTAAAACATTGTATTCTAAATTCTTAAAAGCTTGAATTATTTTATCATGAGCCCCCTTCTTACTAGTCGTATCAGCATCCATTCTTATTATACAAGCATCACTATATTTTTCCCTTATAATTTCTTCTAATTTTTCAGTTCCCATTCCCATATAATTTAAGCCAGCTTCACCACATTCTGGGCATATATCATCTTTAATTTTGGTATATCCACAATAATGACAACGCAGAGTATTCGCATGTTTATGATAAGTAAGACTAATTTCACAATGGGGACACTTATAAGTAAAGCCACAATTACTACAAGTAATAAAAGTAGAAAATCCTCTTCGATTTAAAAGTAAAATTACTTGATTTTTACTTTCTAAGCATTCCTTTATTTTTTGATCTAATAATTCACTAATTACAAAATTTCTTTTTTCCAGTTCCTCTTTCATATCCACAATAAATACTTCGGGAAGTTCCAAATTATTAGCGCGCCTCTTTAGTTCTAATAATGTATATACATTCTTACTAGCTCTAGCCATCGATTCTAATGATGGTGTTGCACTACCTAAAATAATAGGACAATTGTGATATTCACATCTTTTAATAGCTATATCTCTAGCATGATATCTAGGATTATTATCTTGCTTATAAGTATCACTATGTTCTTCATCCATAATAATAATACCTATATTTTTTAGGGGAGCAAAAACAGCACTACGCGTTCCAATAACAATAGATACCTCTCCTTTAAGTATTTTTACATATTCCAAATATTTTTCTTTATTAGAAAGCCCACTATGCAAAATAGCTACTCTACTTCCAAAAGCCTCATAAAAAAGATGAACAATCTGTTCTGTAATACTAATTTCTGGTACTAATAATAAAGCTGTTTTCTTGCGTTTTAAAACTTCCTTAATAAGATACATATAAACAAGTGTTTTGCCACTACCTGTTACTCCATATAAAAGAAAAGTTCGTGCCTCATCTAAAGAATTAATAATCGTATCATACACTTTCAACTGATCTTCATTTAAAGTCTTATCAATATTTAAAGCCGTATTTTTTACTATACTTTCTTTCACTTTCTTTTCTTCCCCAACAAGACCCAATTTAACTAATTCTCTTACACTAGCTATCTGATAATCCTTTTTTAAGACCATAGACTTTTCTAATAAAGCTTCTAATATTTCTGTTTTATGACTTTTCCGATGAGTTGAAATATATTCTAAAGCATCTTCTTTTGAAACATTTAATTTAAGCCATACTTCATACTCATTATAATCCACTTTTTGTTCTTTTACCTTTAGAGCACTAGGTAACATCGTTTGATAGGCAGTAATTAAATTACATAAAGTAAGCTCCTGCATATACTTACCTAGTCTTAATAATTCTTCATTTAATACTAAAAAGTCATCTTCTACTCTAGCAATTTCTTTTAATTCATAATCCCCGTCATACTTATTTGTTATTTTAAGAACAATACCATGAACTAGACGATTATTAAAAGGAACCATTACTTTCATTCCTACTTTTAATTTATCTTGTAAAGAAGAAGGTATTTTATAAGTAAATGCTTTATCTAAAGATTTAATAGGATATTCTATAATACAATAAGCATACATATTAATACCTCCTTTACTACGTAATTTACTTATATCACACTTTAAATTGTTTGTAAACAAAAAGTAGAGAAAACTCTACTTAAATATTCTTGCTTACCTACGGACAGTTTTTCAAAATAAGTAAGGTTAATATATAATACTATTTGATTAAAACTCTTCTAAAAACATATTAAAAACAGCTCATTTATGCTACAATAGTTTTGTATAATAGAAAGTAGCTGAG
>DVJF01000033.1 GCA_018716965.1 Candidatus Caccenecus avistercoris
TCATAATAGTAACTTGAGCATTGGGGCTAATGCTTTAACTTATATAATTAGCTATTTCTTACCTCCTTTACTCCTTGGGGTTTTGGTGAGTCGGAAAGGAGTTGGTTGTATGGAGTTTCGGCTAGTAGTAATATTACCGTATAAAAAAACATTAGTCATATTGATACGACTAATGTCTATCACAAATAGGCATTAGATTCGGACCCCAATGCTCTACATATTTATTGTATCATATTCTTACGTTTTTAACAATCATTTTCATTCCACAAATCCAACATAGCTAGTGTTTTTATATTTTAAATAAATTAACAAGGAAAAAATTTCTGCTGACTATCTTCTAGGTAAAACAGATCATCCTAAATACCTGAATAAATAGGTATTTTTTTGTTTTCGACACAGATGTCGAAAAGCCTCAGTATTTGTCGAACGCTTTTTCTTGCTTTTTTTAAGTACAATACTTCATAATAGTAACTTGAGTATTGGGGCTAATGCTTTAACTTATATAATTAGCTATTTCTTACCTCCTTTACTCCTTGGGGTTTTGGTGAGTCGAAAAGGAGTTGGTTGTATGGAGTTTCGGCTAGTAGTAATATTACCGTATAAAAAAACATTAGTCATATTGATACGACTAATGTCTACCAAGAGTAGGCATTAGACTCGAACCCCAATGCTCTACATACTTAATATATCATATTTTTAATAAATTAACAACAAAAAAAATTAATCCTTTTATGTAATAAATAATGGCACAATTATTTAAATCGAATACTACTATACAATAGGTTTTGTATCATTATCAAAATCTTTATCAATTAAAAATTCATGAATAATCTCTTCTTCGTTTTCTACCCGAATCTCTTCAATTCTATCGACTCTACACTTCTCGCTAATTAATATAGCTTCAATCTTTCTAACCGCTTCATCGACTACGTCATTCACCACAACATAATTATATTTATTAACCTCATTAATTTCTTGATAAGCTCTCTTAAATCTTTTAATAATTTGTTCCGCACTTTCCGTTTTACGCTCTTTAATTCGTCTTTTTACTTCTTCCATTGATGGTGCCATAATAAAAATTAAGATGGTCTCTGGAAATTTTTCTTTAACTTGTTTAGCTCCCTCTACATCTATTTCTAATATAACATCAAATCCTACTTCTAATTTTTCTTCAATCTCTTTTTTAGGAGTACCATAAAAACAACCATATTGTACTTGAGCATACTCTAAAAATTCATCATGATTAATCTTTTCTTGAAACTCTTCTGGTGTAATAAAATAGTAATCTTCCCCTTCTACTTCACTACCTCTTTTAGGTCTAGAAGTATAAGAAATAGATAAATACAAGTTTTTATTTCTTTCTAATAAGTGCTTAATTACTGTCCCTTTACCAGCACACGTAGTCCCTGATATAATAATCAAGTTACCTCTTTTTTTGCTTTTAATCATATATATTCCCTTTCGTTTGTAATAATTTACCACAAAACAATGAAAAAAGCAATTTTTACAGTAATTCTAAAATTATAGTTTTCCCTTATAATAATATATTTTCATAGCATTTTCGCTGTAAGAAGGTTTAGAAATATCTACATTAAGAAAATTAGAAATAGAATATATTAAATATTGTGAAGCTATAAGTAAATCATACTCACATAAAATACCATCATATCTACTTTCAATTATTAAATTATGTCCATTTGATAAATAATTTAACAATTCTTTTTCATAAGTACTAACTGTTTTTTGCTTAAAATAAATAGTTTTATAATCATTCAAATGTTCATAATTAATAAATCTTCCATGAGAAAAGTTTTTCTTTTCATGAATAAGGCAAGTAAAAATTCCAGATTCTATAATTTTACTTTCTAAATCACTACTAGCCGCATCTGTATAATCACCGCTAAATATATGAAGTAGACTTCCATTTATAAAGAAATCTTTTAACATTTTTTTATTTTTTATAAAGTATTCTTTAAAATATTCTTTCCAATAACTATTACATTCTTTTATAAAGGTCTCTATATCCTTTAAATTATTCTCTTCAAAATATAATTTTAAAAATAAACTAGCTGGACTTATAGTTCCTTCAAAAGATAAAAACCCTCTTTCTTTTCCTTTGTTGGTTCCAGTTCGATAAGAAATAATATTTTCTTTGGGAATTTTTGTTGTTGTAACTACCTTTTGTATTTCTCCTTTTGTTATTATAAAAATCTTATTTTTCTTATAAGAACTAACAGACATATACACATCATTGGTTGTCCCAGAATAAGTAAATAAAAATATTTTATCTATATATTTGTTATTTCTATAATAGACATCTCTAGGATAAAAAGCAAAAGCATTAAATCCATATAAATAATTAATAACTTTTGCCGAAAATTTAGCTCCCGCATATGAGCCCCCAGTTCCTATAAATAAGTAATTACATCCATCTTGAAAATTGGTATTAACTAATTTTTGATAAGCTCTACTATTAATTGCATTAATAATTCTCGTTTCTAAATGATTAATGTTAATATTGCATCTTTTGATTTGTTTTCTCTTAATCATTTCAAAACATTTGCAAGTACAGGTATCATCTACTTTCTTGACTTTATAAAGCCCCTTAATATGTCCTCTAGCTCCCATTTTTTTTACTACTTTTTTCGTAAGTTTAGTTGCCTTTATAAAACTATCATCAATAAATGTTTGATCTATTTTATAATGTTTTTTTATATATTCACTAATAAATACACTAAAAAAACCATCTCCTGCTCCAGAGGCATCTACTTCTGTTTCAGGATTAGTTAATTTTTTAGTAATTTTTCCTTTTTCATATACAAAATCTGAACCCCTATTACCTCTAGTAATAATAATCATTTTAGTATGTAACAAATAATATAATTCTTCATCTGTATCAATAGAAAATCGTTCTTTTAGATATTTTTCTACTCTTTCATTTAAATTAATTATATCAAACTTATTTTGAATTTTATTAATTACTTCTTGATTATTATAATCTTCTAATTCAAAATATTGTCCTAAATCGAGCATTTTTTTATTTTCAGTGTTATCAATAATTAATTGATTTTGAACATTTAAGTTATCAAAAACCAAAATGTCATCTTTTTCAATATTTTCTAAAATATCATTGATATCAATTTTACTATTTGCATACCATCTTTTTTCGCCACAAAAAGGACATCTTTTTTTAGAAGAAAAAGTTAATGTACCATCTTTCTCTATATAAGAGACATGAAAACACCTGGTATTTATATCATCTAATACTTTTACATGATTAACATCTATACCTAAATCTTTTAAACTTTCTATTGCAAGATGGCCTGCACTATCATTTCCACATACTCCAAAAACTTCTGTATTCCAACCTAAAGAACACATATTAGCAATAATGTTATGAGAAGTCATCCCACCATTTACACCTATTAGCTTTCCATTTTTATAATAAAAATCTGTAACTAAATCACCAATACTAATCACTTTCATTTTCTTTCCATCCTTCTAACATATACTTCACTATTTTTAGTATAATCTCCATTCTTTACTAAACATTCAATAATTTTTCTTCTATTTAAATCAAAAATTCCTAAAGAATCTTCGTATGGATTTAAACTGTTTGGATCCCTCCAACTATAAGGACTGGGAAAATATAGTCCTTCAATAAAATCGAAAAATTGTCTAAAATCAATAGCACCATGATTGGGCATAAACATTTGATTAATTCTATTTACTCCAGGATATCTAACTACCATTATTTTATCAATTTTGATATTTACATCATAAAAAGTTGAAATAACTAATTGCATTGTTTTACCTGTTAATAAATTGTCATCTAATAAAATATAACTTTTTTGTTTATCTACTCCAACTATTTCAATGCCTCCATTTTTAAAAATATCAAAAAATCTTAATTCCAACGACTGTTTTTTCGTATACCCAGTCACGTTACTGTTAAATTTAAGTATTGAAACGTCTTTTATTCTATTCTCTATAGTCTGCATTATTATTGGTAGTTCTAATCCACCATAGCACACTCCACATATTCCCTTATCAAAAATTTTAGAATCTTTCTGTATAGTCGAATAACAAGTTATAAAATTTTCAGCAAAATTATCTATTTCTCTATAAGCTCTAAAATCTTTAGAATAATTAGCTTTTTGTACTTGATGGTTAAAAATCTCCTTAAATTGATATGTAATCAAAATTGATTTTTGCAGTAAAACATCTAGTTGTATATTATCGACTTTAAAATTTTTGTCAAATACAATATTTTTCATTAAACTTTCTATTTCTATTAAAACATCATAAATTTTATAAAGTAATGAATTTTTATTGATAGTTTTTAAATTTAATAAAAGACTTTTATTATCGTTATAATTAATTATTTCATAATTCATTAAAATCAATAAATGATTCCTTAAATTATCAATTAATCCTAATACCATTTTAGTATTATTTAAATCATCTAAATTTTCACAACACTTCAATGCTGCAATAGAACTTTTAAAAAATATAATAGTATTATTTAACCATTCATTTATCATCTCTTTTGTTGTTATATCTTCTTGAGTTTTTTTATCATGAAATCTTCTTGCCAAAAAATAGTAATAAACTCTAGAGCCTCTTAAAAGAATATTTTCATTATCATACATTGCATAACATAAACCAAATTCGCTATTTGTTAACCATAATTTCTTTAAAGCATTATTTTCTGGTATATCAAACCATTCATACATTGGTATTTTTACACTTCCGCTTGAAATATCAAACAAATCATTCATACCATTTATAGTTAAAAATTTTTGGTTAATTAAATTATTAAAATTTAAAATTCGGCTATTTTTTCCTTGCTGCATTTGTTTCTCTGTCTTTGCATATTCTTTGATATAATCACTTTCAATTGCATGTTCTAAACATATAGTAGGCAATAATTTAACTTTTTTCAATAAATTTATAGTTCCATCAATACCTGTTAAAATTTTTCCATTTTCTATAACTGGAAAGCATTTATTTTTAGCACCGCTAAACGATCCTACACTAAATCCTTGACTACAATTTAACATTAAATAATCATTTCCATTAATATCTCCACAATCTCCAATTCTTAACATGGAATTTTGCGGTATACCAATAGCTTTTTCAGCGGTTTTAATTGCTTTGTCTTTTGTTGTAGTTCCAAATTGAAAGACCTGATTGCCTTTATAAATTCCTATGGTTACATTTACGCCATTAAATTCTTGCACCATAGCTTTCATAATATTAGTTATTTTATCATTAACTTTAAAATCATTCGTTAAAAAAGATAACCTTATATTAATAATAGCATCAGTTTTTAAATCTTTCGAATAAGTACATTTACAATATTTTTTTAATTCTGTATTTTCTAATAATTTTTTTATTTTTAAATCTAATTGCGTTAATTCCATTAAACTTGAATTTGATGAAACATACTCACAAATATTAAATAGAGTTTTACTATCATTACTAGTTCTAAATAACCTTGCACCATCATTTATAAGCGCGTACATTTTTAACAATTCTTTTTGGGTAATACCATAATTATTTTTTAAGTCATCAACAATGTCACTTAATAAATCCTTTAACCCAGTTTCACCTCTTCCAGTAATAAAAACTATAGGTATATGGCGTTTTAAAATATCTGCTAAATAAGGTAAAATACGATTATCAATTTTTATTGAATTATTTTCAGTCAAAGTTCCATCAATATCAAAACATATAGCATTATATTTTTGTTCTAAAGCATTTTTATAGTTTTTCATTAATTCTTCATCTACCATAAAAAACTCCCTATAAAACTCTTTTTAAAGTTTTTATTGTTTGAAATTCACTTGAATTTAGCGTTTCACTAAAATAAATACTTTCTCCACCTTTTTGAGCCCAATCTTTTAAATTTTTAACGCTGTCATCTATTAAAATTTCACCATTGTTAGGAAAATATATTTCGCTCTTTTTTGTATGTGGGGGAACAAATAATATTGGAACTTTTACATTTCTATTTCTTAATGCTTTTGTCTTGGCTTCCATTTCAATTAAGCTATGTATTTTAGTCAAAATAGCTATTTGCATTGATTTTTTTTGACCTTCTAATATATAATCAATAGCATTATTAATTACTTTAGCCTCTTCTAATAATTGAAACCAATCTAAACTTTCAAAAAAAATATCCCAACTCATATTTGAATTTTGTTGTTTCATTTCAATAACTCTGTTTTCTGTATCAAATATCACTCCATCAAAATCAATAAATATTCGCTTGCTCGACATAATAAAACCGTCCTTTAAAATACATTATATCACAAGTATAGGAAATATTGTGTCTAAATTATTTTCTATACAACTTTATTCTATCCATTTCAAAATGCCTAATATCATTTCTTAGTTCACAATATGCTGTTACATAAGTTTTATCTTTATAATTAAATATTTGTATAGGGTGAATAACTCTTTCTTGCCAAGTACAATTTAAATTTTTATACAAAATTTTCAAAGTTTCATTATTTACAATAGCATTATTTAAGCAAAAAAATAATTCTGACTCATTTACCATATCTTCAATTAAAAAGTATTTGCTTTTTTCTTCTTCTATATCACTTGTTACTTTAATTTTTTCAATAATGCTTTGAAATTTTTCCACATCTTTATATTTCTTTTTTTCCAAAAATTTATTTGCCGCTTCTAATATTTGAATATCATATTTATTAAAATTATTATGATGACTTTTAAAGTTCAAAATATAATATCCACCATTAGGTCCCATAAATGTTTCTATTGGAATACCAGCTTGCTCTAATTCAACCTTGTAATATCTTACCATACGTTCTGTAATGCCTATTTTTTCTGATAATTCTTTTACACTATATTTATTACCTGTATTTAAATAATTTAACATTTGTATTGCATTAGAAATTTTTCCCATACTTCACCTTCTATATTTTAAACACTCTATTTTTTATAATATCAAAAAAGACAAGTTGTTAATTAACAAAAAACTTGTCAATGCTAACTTCCAAAATGACACTTATTTTGTACAAATCATAAATCGAAATAGCCATATTCGTCTCTGCCAATTCAAAATTTTGCAAAAATTCTTTTTTAATGTCTGCATATTCACATAATTCATCAATGCTAAGTCCTTTTTCTTTTCGATAAAACCGCACATTCTTGGCAACCGTCTTATACATTTCTGGATTAAATTTATAATCTTTACTCATAAGTACACCTCACCTTATAATTGTACACTGATTTTAGAAATTAATAAAGTATTATTCTTGAAAAAATTTCTCCATAGATACATTTAAAACAATCGATATTTTATAAAGAGTATTAAGACTCATACCTTCTTTACCAAATGTCGTCTCAAATCTCCTTAAAAAATCATTAGACACTCCAATATCAGTTGCTAATTGTTCTTGTGTAATACCAGCCATCTTTCGATACTTTCTTACATTTCTCGCTACTACTTCATTAATATTATCTCTAAAAGTAAAATCTCTTTTAAATGTCGTCATTTCCTATTCACTCTCCACTATTATTTTACTAGTTTACAAGAACTTTTACTATGAAGTAATACTTTCTTTTCTGATATTCTCTTATAAATTATATGATAAATTTACAATAGAAACAAGTCTTAAAGTCTAAATTAATTCATAACTCGCTTAAACATTCTCTCCAAATCATAAATACTAAAATGAATAATAGTTGGTCTTCCATGAGGACAATTATAAGGATTATCACATAAAACAAGTTCATTTAAAAGCTCTTGTTGCGCTATATTACTAATCCGCATATTCGCTTTAATACTCATTTTACACGCTAAAGTCTTAGCCATGTTATCATTAAACTTTATAGGATCAAATTTATCTTTGATGCTAATAACTAAATCAATAATTCTCCTAATACTTTCTTCTTCATAATCTTCAAGTATCCAAGTAGGATGTCCTTTAACAATAAAAGTATTAACCCCAAATTCTTCGATAATAAAACCCATATCCGTTAAAACATGTAAATTTTCTTTTAATATTAAAAAGTCTGATGCTGATAACTCAATCGTAATCGGTATCAAAAGATAAGTAGTAGTTACTTCTTTTTTTCTTAAAGCATGAAGATATCTTTCATAATTCACTCTTTCTTGAGCTGCATGCTGATCAATTAAATAAATACCCTCATCATTTTGAGCAATAATATAAGTTCCCAAAGCTAAACCTACCGGATATAAAACTAATGATTTCATCTCTTTATTTACCACTAACTCATCATTAGCTTTAATCTCACTAGCATTATCTTTAATATCCACCTGAAAATTAAGCTCTGTTTGAACTGGCTCTTCTTCCTTTTTAGCCATCGAACTCACAATATCCGCAATAACACTGTCTTTTATGATATTAACGCTTTCTTCTTTTAAAGCATTAGGAATTAATAAATTCTGATACAAAGTATCTTTAATAGTTGTATAAATTAAATCATACAATTCTTCTATTTTACTAATCTTTACATCTTGTTTTGTCGGATGAATATTGACATCTACAAGAGTTGGATCAGTATTAATTTTTAGAACTACAACCGGATATTTTCCCTCTGGTTTATAAGTATAATAAGCATCATTAATTGCTTTATTAATTTCACTATTACGCACGACCCGATCATTTACAAACGTACTTAAATCATTTCGATTAGACCGCAGTATTTCTGGTTTACAAATATAACCATAAATATCAAAATCATTATTACCATTTTTAAATTCCAGCATTTTATTAGAAACATTAAGCCCATAAATTTCATGAATCGTTTTAAGCAAAACATCACTTCCGCTTGTCTTAACCACCACTTTATCATTATTGGTAAGGGTAAACTTAATATTTGGATACGCTAAAGCTAGTTTTTCAATTAAATGGATCGAATTATAAGACTCCGTATTTTCACTTTTTAAATACTTAAGTCGCGCTGGTGTATTATAAAAAAGATTAGTTACCAAAATACTCGTTCCTACTCTTAAATCACCAGCTGTATGTTCAAGTATTTCTCCCCCTTTAATATGAACATAACTAGAACTTGCACCATCACTAGTTTTTAACTCTACTTCCGATACACTAGCAATAGATGGTAATGCCTCCCCTCGAAACCCCATCGTATCAATAAAAAACAAATCATCATCTCGAAGTATTTTACTAGTAGCATGCCTACCAAAAGCAAGCATCGCATCTTCATCATCCATACCAATTCCATTATCCGTAACTTTAATGCTTTCCAAACCACCTTTAACAAGGTCAATCCGAATATCCGTAGCTTTCGCATCAATACTATTTTCAACTAATTCTTTAACAATACTAGAGCATCTTTCAACTACCTCTCCAGCGGAAATCTTATTAGCTAAAGCTTCACTCATAACATGTATTTTACTCATAATCTACCTCACTAATATCACATCTTATTTCTAAATCAGGCACACTAGCATAAACTTCGGCTGGCATCTTAATATTAATAAACCCAATTCCTGGTAAAACAATATCATAATTTCCTGGAACATTTAATAAATGGGTTTGCCGATCCTCTTTATATACTCGACTAATTGGCACATTACCATAAAAAGTAACTTTATTTTCTTGTGAAAAATAAAACTTATAATCTTGTATAACTAAAGTAGTTCCGGGTTTTACAATAAAAGACGTCATCTTAAATTCTTTATTAATAATATTTTGATCATTCAAATAAGAAAATCCTGGTGTATCATAAAGCGTATAACTATCTATTTTTAACTTAATAAAATCTAGAGTTGTATTGGGTTTATTACTAGCAAGTATTTCCCTAGCAATACCATGTTGTGCCAGTATTCTATTTAAGAAAGTACTTTTTCCGGCATTCGTAATACCCATAATATAAGCTTTATGATACCCATATTGATCTAATACTTTAAATATATTTTGAGAGTGAGTTCCTCTTTTATTACTAATAAATAAAACAGGTTCATCTATATTATATACCTTCTTAAGCCATAATTTAATTTTCTCATATTTCATTTCTTTCCGTAAAATATCACTTTTACTAACTACAAATACTTTAGGAATTTCTATTCTTTGAAACAAAGATATAGCATAACGGTTAATATTCAAAAAATCGACAAAGAAAAAAGCCATTCCCGTATTACCGTTTACTTTTTTCAAAATATCTTCATCCAAAATACGTTCTTCTACTATTTTCTCCCCATAATTCTTAAGCCGGAAACATCTCTTACAATAGTCATTGTCTAAATTAGGAGTATATCCTAAAGCTTGATTATCACTATCTTGCAAAATTACGCCACAACCCATACATATTTTACTCATAATATTCTCCCTTTTGTAAAATACCCTTTTTCTTTAATTTACGATAAACGAATCCTTCCAAAAAGCGATTAATCTTCGTACAAAATTTTTCATAATCCCCAATCGGATTAATCAAAATAGAAGTGATCCCTACCCTATTAGCTCCATTAATATCAGTTAAAAGTTGGTCCCCTATCGCCGCAATCTCATGATACTTAAATTTATAAATATCCATAATCTTTAAATATTTCTTTTTAAATGGCTTCTTGCTCGAAGCTGAAACATCAACATTTAATCCTTCTTTAAAAGGAATTAATCTTTGATGTCCACTATTCGACAAAATAATTACCTTAAAATCTTTTTCTAACATTGCAAATAATTCTTTGACTTTAGTAGTAGGCACATCCACATTCACTGGCACTAAAGTATTATCAAGATCAAACAACAAACATTTAATCCCTTGTTTTTTTAACTTCTTATAATCAATATCATAAATACTTTTTTGATATATATCTGGAATAAAGTTTTCTAACATAGTAATCACCAAAACAATTATACCAAAAAAAAGAAGAACTATCCATACTTAGCGTACCAATAATTCTTCTTCTTGCTTTCTCAAGTTTTTTAAATATTCATCAGCTTCCAAAATGAATTTCTCATCACAATTCTTTAATCCATAACCATATAAGAAAATGAGATTGTTATTACCAGTGGCAAGCCAACAAAAAAGAATATCTTGAACATCTTTTTTCGATAACGTTAATGATTGGACCAAAGGAAATAATTCTCTAAATTTCCCAGTTTTAATTCGAAAAATTGCTTCTTCTTCTAGCATTCTTTTATAGTTTTCCCCTTCTATCTTGGATACATTACTTAAATCCATATAAACTAATCACCAAATAAAGTATACCAAGAAAAAGGAAAAATAACAACTATTTCAAAGCACTTAAAACATTACTAACGATATCTATATTATCAATTGCATCACTAACTTTATCCGTCATTCGCATTCGATATTTTACTTTCATTGATGCTTCAAATGCCCGAACATTACTAGGATCCCTATTCAAATCTTTAAACCAATAAGAATTATATTTAAGTAATTCAAATATTTTTAGCTTCTTTTTTAATTCCATTAAAGCACTTACTTGCATAATCTAATCCTCAAAAAACTTATTGATAGGCCTTGGATTAACCGGAGCTTTGGCACTTCCGACACTACTAGTCCCCTTACCAGTTAACTCTTGAACTAAACCCAAAGCTTTCTGGGCTGTATTAATATGTTTTTGAACCGAATCCATATCAATATTCTTAACAATATCTGTAATATTATTAAAATTACTTGTACTACTTGGTTTCTTTAAATACTTATTCCAAGCTCTCTCATCATCTCCATAAATATCATAAATTTCATATAATTGCTGCCAATCGGTATCACCCGAACGTATACTACTTACTAACTCTGGATGAGCTTTAGCAAAACCTTTAAATTCATCTTTTTTGGACATATTCATCACCACTTTAAATATATGAAAAAAGAAATGGTTTTACCACTTCTTATATTTTAAAATCATCTATAAAATCAGCCATCGACATCTTTTTAGGTTCTTCCTTTTTTTCTTCTGAAACACTCTTTTCAACTGGCGTTACCACTTTTTCCTTAATAGCCACAACGGCTGCTTCATCAATCTTGTATTTACTAATATTAGATCCCGTAGAAGCTAGATCCATTATTGCTACATCACTACTTTTAAAGACATTAATTTCACTGTCTGATTTCGTAAGTAGTAAATCTCTAGAACTAGCAAGTAAGGCATTGATTACTTGATAAGTAACCGTTTTTGTTTTCTTTAAAAGTAAACTTCCTCTTTTAGCTCGAGAATGCTTTTCTAAATCACCAAGTTTTACTCTTTTAGCCGTTTTATTATCGGTAAATATAGCTAAATATTCTGATGTATCATTATAACTAACCATATTTACTACTTCATCATCTTTTAAGCTAATACCTTTAACACCACTAGCTTTAGCACCAACCGCTGGAATCTCTTCACTATTATAATTTAAATAATAGCCATGTTTTGTTACTAATAAAACACTCCCTAAATCTTTTTTAACATCCACTAAAAGATCATCATCTTTAAGCCGCATCGCCACCATTGGTTTAGAAGAGCGAACCACTTCGAAATCTTGAGCTTTTGTTCTTTTAACCATACCATTTTTTGTTGCTAACACATAAGTATCATCTTTATTATAAATGAAAGATGCCAACACTTCTTCTCCTTCACTCATCATAATAACATTACTCATATGTTTACCTAACTCTTTCCATTTAACTTCAGGTATTTTATAAACAGGAATATATAAATAATTACCCATATTAGTGAATACAACCAAAGTATCCAGTGTACTACATTCATACAAACCAGTAATATAATCTCCTGGTTTTAAAGTTGTATCTTCAGTAGATGCCGCATAACTTTTCGCACTAACTCTTTTTACATAACCCTCATTTGTAACAACAATAACTACATTTTCCTTTGGTATCATTTCTTTCGCATCAAACTTAATTTCTTTTACTTGTTCTTCAATCTTCGTTTTTCTTGGTGTTTCATATTCTTTTTTAATCAATTTAAGCTCTTTTTTCATCACATATTTTAATACTTCTTCATCACTTAATATTGCTTTTAATCCTTCAATCAACTTAGCAAGCTTAGCCATTTCTTCTTGTAATTCTAAAACATCGGTATTGGTTAGTTTATATAATTGCAAAGTAACAATTGCCTCAGCCTGTTCCATTGTAAATCCAAATTCTTGAACCAAATTATTTTTCGCATCACTCTTATTTTTACTAGCCCGTATTACTTTAATTACTTCATCTAATATCGATAAACACTTAATTAAACCTTCAACAATATGCATTCTTTTCTCATAAGTAGCTAAATCAAATTCACTGCGCTTTAATATTACTTCCCTTTGATGAGCAATGTAAGCATCTAGTATTTCTAATATACCCAAAGTTTTAGGAACTCGGTTAACGATTGCTACCATATTATAATTATAAGATATTTGTAAATCTGTATTCTTAAATAAATAAGCTAAAATAAGATCCGGATTAGCTCCCGCTTTTAAATCAATTACGATTCTTAAACCTTCTCGATCAGATTCATCACGTACTTCGGCCATTCCCTCAATTTTTTTATCAATCCGAATACCATCAATCTTATTAACAAGCATCGCTTTATTAACATCATAAGGTATTTCACTAATAACAATCTTAACTTTTCCTTTTTCTTTTACAATATCATATTTACATCGAACAATTACTCTTCCCTTACCCGTTTTAAAAGCATCTCTTATCCCATCAATACCACATGCTATACCACCAGTAGGAAAATCTGGACCTTTAATAATATCTAATATTGTATCTAAATAACAATTAGGGCTATCAATTCTTTTAATAGTCGCATCAATGACTTCCCCTAAATTATGAGGAGGAATATTAGTTGCATATCCGGCACTAATACCCATCGCCCCATTTACAAGTAAATTTGGAAACTTAGCAGGCAAAACCGTTGGTTCAAGTAACCTATCATCAAAGTTAGGAGCAAACTTAACAGTATTTTTATCTAAATCAGCAAGTAATTCATTGCTAATTTTAGCAAGCCTTGCCTCGGTATAACGGTAAGCAGCTGCTGAATCTCCGTCCATGGAACCGTTATTACCTTTCATGTCTACTAAAATAGTATTTTGCTTCCACCACTGAGACATTCTTACCATCGCATCATATACAGAAGAATCTCCATGTGGGTGATATTTACCTAAAACATCTCCAACTGTAGCAGCACTCTTAATATATTTCTTATCATAAGTATTACCAGCTTTATACATAGCAAATAATATTCTTCTTTGAACTGGTTTTAACCCATCCCGTACATCTGGTATGGCTCTATCTTGAATAATTTCTTTTGCATAAGAAGCAAAACGCTCTCCCATAATTTCTTCTAAAGCATAATCTTCTATTTTCTTAAGTATATCTTGCATGTTAACCACCTTAATATATTCTAACATAAAAAAGTGGGTAAATAAACCCACTTTACATATGATTTACGAAACTACAACAAATGGATCTGATGTTGTTCCACTACCACTAATGGCGATGGCTGATTTCAAATTAATTACTGGGCGCACACCATACGCGTCACGCGCGCGGTTGTCGTTGAGGTAGCCAGACGAGTCCACACGGAACACGTAAGCAATGCCGCTGATAAAGCGATACGGAGACATTGTCCAATAAGTTTGGCCGGTATATAAATAACTTCCGGTATTGGCAGTACTGTATTTTATTCCAGTTAACAATGCTTCATCCATCGTTACTAATCCTATTGGATTTGGTAATTTTCCATTATCTTGAGATAGTACATCTTCACTATTACATTGTAAACTTGCTGGTCCATTCATTCTATCATATGGTGCATAATAAACCGGATGATTAATCCAGCTATAACCACTTGCCATATTTCTATCGCTACAGAACCCTGCTCCTGTATCGATATATTCCTCTTCATAACTTGCTAGATTACTATTATACCAGTTATTTAGTGTATTCATTATCGTACTATTTGTTCTATATCCATGTTGTGTTGATCCATCATATACTAGTCCTACATACGTTCTATTATTATCCATATTATTGAATTTACTAGTTCCTATCTGTGTTCCGGTTCCTGTGGTATTTGCACTTGTTCCTTGATAGATCATTCTAATTGACCCATCTCCATTGATCCTTATTATTCGCCACCAGAATCCCGCAAACTGTACCCAGTTATTTGGTTTCCCTGTGTAATAATAGGTTGTTCTTCCTGTCCAGTCTGTTGTTTGGCCTGTTGGAGGATTAGGACTTGCTAATATGAAACCACCACCTTTTAGCCCAACTGTTACTTCTTTACTTGTGCTTACTTCATTTCCAGCTGCATCTTCTACTCTTACAGTGATGGTATGGACACTATCTTTTTCTAATCCTTCAAATGTATAACTTGCCTCTTCACTTCTTATTTCTTCTTCATTATCTAGTTTATAGTAATAATAATATATCCCTATATTATCTGTCGCATCTACTGTTATTGTAATACTTGTATCATCACTACTACTATTAATACCATTTATCACTGGTTTTTCACTGTCTGGTATTAAATCAAAATAAGCTGTACATTTTGTTCCTTTATTTCCTAATCCATTAAAATTTAATAACCCATTTTCATATACTATTTCTATTGTTTCATCTTCTACATCATTTACTTCACATATAGATTGTTCTGTATTTAGAGTATATCCTACATGAGGTACTTTATCACTTGATATAGTTTCTCCATTTCTATTTAAATATACTGCCATTAAATTTAAATCCGATAGTGAAAAATTTATTGTTCCTTGTATTAATGGCATACTCTCTGTAACTCGATATTTTGCTTGTGTAAAATTAAGTATTAACGAACTAATTAGCGCTACTACTAATATCGCTATTAAGATATTTCTCTTTAAATGACTTCTTTTTATTACCTCAAATTTCATATTACCCACTCCTTTATGAAGTTCTACTTCATTTACTTTTCTTCAAAAATGCCATAACCTATTTTAGCTTACATTATTACTTTAACCCATTTTAGACTAAAAGTCAATACTCTAATTTAGATTATGGTAAAGTTAATTTTATAAAGGATGATTAATATGAATAGACTAAAAGACTTAAGAGAAGATAAGGATTTGCTTCAAAAAGATATTGCAAAATACTTAAATATGTCCCAAACAGGATACTCGAAATATGAAGTAGGAACTAATGATATTCCTACTGAAATATTAAAAAAACTTGCTTCTTATTATGAAACAAGTATTGATTATTTATTATGTCTAACTGACGAGAGAAAACCATATCCCAAAAGCATTTTAAATGATCAAAAATAAATGATATTGGCGATTTTGCTGATATCATTTATTTTTTAACTATCTTCTATCATAGCTTGTATTGATCAATTTGTCTTTGCAGTAATATGCAAAGATTTTGTATTCTTCTATCACTCATATGAGTAATATTTTGATATTGATGAAGTAACTTATCAAATTCTTCTGGTATATCTTCTAATGCTTCTATATTAATTCTCTTTAAATTTCGAACTACCTTGATAATCTCATCAAACGGCTTTAATTCGTAAAATAGTCTTCCATGCCCTGAAGTAACTACTTCATCTTCATTATAATCTTGAACATTTAAGGATTGCCCATTATCAAATATAGGTGCTACATCTACCCACTTTAAAGTATTAATATCTCTAATGATACCAAAATTATTTAAGTGTCTATCTTCATTCATAATAAGATAATCCAAAATGTACATATTCTCCATTTTTATTCTAGCATTATCTACTCCTTCTTCTTCTAATTTTTTTATATATGCTTTATAATCTTCCCTACTATCATATCTTTTCATATTATTTTTAATTTGATAAGCTGTAATAAGTTCTGTATCTTTGGTAATAAAGCAAGGACATTTAGATACTACTTGATCTTTATAAGTTGTTAAAGTATAAGGTACATGAGAAAATCCTAATCTATCACATATCATAGAGGCTAAAACTTCATTAAATGGTTGCAATACGTCCGTTTTATAACCGCCTTTAAGTAAATACCTAACTCCATCTTCAATAACCCATGCTTTTTTAAGCATTCCATCTGTTGTATTATTTGGAGTTTTTAAAGCTGCTTCCTTTGTTAATACCTTACTATTCAAAGACAAAGACGCTTCCAAGAATTCTGCATAGTCGAAGTCATTGTCAAAGAAGTTTACATCATCGTAAGTAATATTACTGCCATAAGGCTTAATCCAATATTGGTCTGATAAAGATAAGCCAAATGCTTTATCTAATAACTCACTAGGTGTATCAATATTAAGCCTGTGTAGTAACAAATCTAATTTATCACGCCAACTTGGAATACCTCTTCCCTTAAACCATTCACTTAAATTAGTTCGGAGATGATTACTGTTCAGATCCCCCTCCTCATATATCCCTTCTATAATATAAGGAGCATAATGAATGTTTTTAACTTCTATAATTCTAATAAAAGCTTTAACTGCATCATCATATTCTGCTACCAATACTTCTGCATTCTTATTCATTAAAACGCACTTCATAGCATCACTCTCTCATCTAATAAATATTATATCAAATTATTCGTTATTTTGATATGATTTACACGTATTTTTAACATTCATTTCTTTCATTTGCAAAAAATATTGTGTTTTTTGATGCTCTATTTCTGCTTTAAGTTCTTCTAAAGTAGGAAGATATAACTTATATTTGGTAGCAAATAATTGTTCATTTTCTTTCAAAACAGAAAACCTTGCTATATCTTCATCTGTTTCACTACATAAAAGAATACCAATAGTTGGATTATCATCGCTTCTTTTCTTTAACTCATCATACATTCTAACATACATATCCATCTGTCCAACATCTTGATGAGTAATCTTTTTTGTTTTTAAATCAATCAAAATAAAGCATTTTAAAATATAATTATAAAATACTAAATCGATATAATAATCTTCTTTTTCAGTCCGAATTAACTGTTGTCTTGCAACAAAAGCATATCCTTTTCCAAGTTCCATCATAAACCTTTGTAAATTATCAATAATTTTTGATTCTAATTCTGTTTCAGTATAAGAGCTATCCAAAGTATAACCTAGAAATTCAGCGATAACCGGATTTTTAACAAACTCTAATTTATCAATTTTTTGATTTTCTTTATTTTTTTCTATCATTTCTTTGATTACAGGTTCTTTTTTCTGCGACTTTAACAAGCGATAATAATATTGTGTATCAATATTTCTTTGTAATGTCCGTACACTCCAAGTTTGTTCTAATGCTTCTTTTTCGTACCAATTTCTTGCGACTTGATCTTGCACTTGCAACAAAATACGATAATAACTCCAAGAAAGAAGTGGTCGAGATTTTCTACACAGTGTGTAGAAAATTTCAGGAAAGCATTTATAAAAGCTTAAAAAGCGATACAAATTACTCATATCAAAGCCTTTCCCAAATATTTTCGTTAAATCTTTGGCTAATCCTCTTATGACTTCATCTCCATAGTTTGCTCTAACTTTCCCTTTTAATTCTTCTTCGGCTATTCTTTTACCAATAAGCCAATTTCTTTTTACAAGAGCAACATTTACTGCCGTATATGCATAACTCTTTGCTTCATCAATAATGTTACATACATCTTGTAAAATATTTTCTGTTGCTAATTTCTTTTCTTCTACTAATTTTGTTTTCATGTTTCCTCCCTGAATATTTTTCTCCTACATCCTACATACTCATTATACCATATTGCTAAAAAATATCAAGTACAAAAGTTCGACAAATTCTGACAAATAAAAGTATCAAAAAATAGTGGCTTTACTTTCCGGCTCAACACTTTTTAGTGGGGTCAAAAATTAATAATTTCTTCGATAAATAAAGGGAAAAATGGGTATTTTTACCTTCTTCAAAATTTTTTCCCTTTTTTTGCATCTTTTTTTGCTATTTCTCACAAAAA
>DVJF01000034.1 GCA_018716965.1 Candidatus Caccenecus avistercoris
TGACAAGATAGTTATTTTCTTATTTATAATATTTAACAAAACAATTACAAAATATAAATTGTTGATAAAAGTTTTTTTGAGACTAAATTCCCAGTGTTTTTCAAACGGGAACTTTCAATAAAATTCAATGACAATTAGTTAGGTACTTGACTTTTCTTTTGAAAAAGTGTATATTTTAAAAGTGGCTCGTAAGTAGGTGATAACATGAAGCCAAATATTATTAATGAAATCAAGACTTTGGAAGTAAAAATTGGCAAGAGATTATTTCAAGAAGCAAAGCTTCAAGAAATAAAAAGGCCACCAAGTCCATTGCAAGCTAAAATATTAAAATATATTTTAGATCATAAAGAAGAAGTAGTTTGTGGAAAAGATTTAGAAAATTATTTACATGTAAGTAAAGCTACTATTTCGGAAGTATTAATGGCAATGGAGAAAAGTGCAATTATTAAGCGAATAAGTATTCCTGATGATGCTAGAGCTAAAAGAATTGTTTTGACAGATACAAGTTTAGAAAGATTTCAAGAACTAGAAAAAAATTTTCAATCTATTAATGAAGAATTGCTTCATGGTGTTTCTAAAAAAGAGTTAGAGTGTTTTTTAAATGTTTTACAAAAAATGAAAAATAATATTTAGAAAGGGAGATGTTATGTTTAAACTTTTAAAAAATTTAACTAAGAAAGATTATGCTTTAATCGTTATTAGTACACTTTTAATTGTTTTTCAAGTTTGGCTTGATTTAAAATTGCCAGATTATATGGCTAATATTACAAGCTTAATTCAAAGTGCTAATGACCCATTAGGGGGTATACTTAAAAATGGGGGATATATGCTTCTATGTGCAGGAGGAAGTTTAGCATCTGCTGTTATTGTAGGGTATATAACTTCTATGATTTCGGCTAAGTTTTCGTCAAATATTCGAAAGAAGTTATATAATCAGGTTGAAAATTTTGGTATGGAAGAAATAAAGAAGTTTTCTACTAGTAGTTTGATTACGAGAACTACCAATGATATTACAAATGTACAAATGCTTCTTTCTATGGGCTTACAACTGTTAATTAAAGCTCCTATTACAGCTATATGGGCAATATTCAAAATATTAAATAAGGGATGGCAATGGAGTTTAATTACGGGTATAGCGGTATTTGTTCTTTTACTAATGGTTGTGTTATTAATGATTTTAGTTATACCAAAATTTAAAGTTGTTCAAAAATTGATTGATAAGATTAATAATAATACCAGAGAACAATTAACTGGTATAAGAGTTATTCGAGCATTTAATGCTGAGAAATATCAAGAAGAAAAATTTGGAGAAGCCAATATTAAACTTACGAAAACACAAATGTTTAATCAACGAATGATGGCTATTATGTCGCCTATTATGTATTTAATTATGAATTTGCTTACTTTAGGTATTTACTTTATTGGGGCTAGTTTAATTAATGAAGCTGGTATGGCAGATAAAATTACAATATTTAGTAATATGGTAGTATTCTCAAGCTATGCTATGCAAGTTATTATGGCTTTCTTAATGTTATCTATGATATTTATTATGTATCCGAGAGCTAGCGTATCTGCAACACGTATTAATGAGGTATTAGATACTACTTCTTCTATTAAAGATGGTAAATTTGATGGTAAAACGAAAACTTTTGGTAAAGTGGAATTTAAGAATGTATCTTTTAAATATCCAGATGGAGAAGAGTATGTGCTTAAAAATATTTCTTTTGTGGCGAATAAAGGGGATACTGTAGCATTTATTGGTTCAACTGGTTCTGGTAAGTCTACTTTAGTAAATCTATTATTACGGTTTTATGATGTAACAGAAGGACAAATTTTAATTGATGATGTGGATATTAAAAAATATAAGTTGGAAGAGTTATATAATAAATTTGGTTATGTTCCTCAAAAAGCTATTATGTTCCGAGGTAGTGTAGAAGAAAATGTTAATTATGGTGATAATGGTAAAGGAGCTATTGCTAAAGAAAAAATAAAAGAAGCAATAGAAGTTGCACAGGCTAGTGATTTTGTCTTAAAATTAGATGGTGGATATAACTATAAGATTGCTCGGGGAGGAACCAATTTATCCGGTGGGCAAAAACAGAGAATTGCGATTGCTAGAGCTATAGCTCGTGATCCAGAAATATTTATTTTTGATGATTCTTTTAGTGCTCTAGACTACAAAACTGATTATCTACTTAGACATGAACTTGGTCTGTATACAAAAGATGCTACTAGTTTAATTGTAGCTCAAAGAATTGGAACGATTAAAAATGCTGATTTAATACTTGTGCTTGATAGTGGAGATTGTATTGGTAAAGGTACACATAAAGAGTTATTAAAAACTTGTAAAGTATATCAAGAAATCGCTTATTCTCAAGCATCAAAGGAGGAATTAGATAATGAATAATAAACGGAATAGCAATGAAAAACCTAAAGATTTTGTGATGGGTACGAAAAAGCTAGTTCATTATTTACATGCTTTTTTACCTGCTATTATTGTAGCACTTATTATTTCGGCTTTGGGTTCTGTTTTATCAATAGTGGGACCAAATAAGTTATCTGAACTAACTGATATTATTACAGCTGGATTATTAACAGGAATTGATTTAGAAGCGGTAGGACGTATTGCTTTATTCTTACTTATTTTATATTTACTTAGTGCTATATTTAATTTTGCTTCTGGTTTTATTATGTCTACAGTAACTAATAAATTTTCTTTCTTTTTAAGAAGTAAGATATCTGAGAAAATTAATAAGTTACCTCTTAAATATTTTGACCATCATAGTTATGGAGATATTTTATCAAGGGTTACTAATGATGTAGATACTATTAATCAGACGATGCATCAAAGTTTAGGTACTTTAATTGGAGCAATAACATTATTTGTTGGTACTGTTATTATGATGTTTGTTACTAATCCTATAATGGCTATAACAGCGATTGTAGCTTCTTTAATTGGTTTTAGCTTTATGTTTGTTATTATGATTAAATCTCAAAAATACTTTGATTTAAGACAAATTGAATTAGGTAAATTAAATGATCATATTGAAGAGGTTTATTCGTCTTTAAATGTTGTAAAAGCTTATAATGGGAAAAAGGAAGCTAATGAAGAGTTTAATCGGTTAGATCATGATGTTCATGTTGCTAATTTAAAGAGTCAATTTTTATCAGGATTAATGCAACCAATCATGAGTTTTATTGGAAACTTTGGATACGTATGTGTATGTATTGTGGGGGCAGTACTTGCTATTAATGGCCATATTACTTTCGGTGTTATTGTAGCTTTCATGATTTATGTAAGATTATTTACAGGACCACTTAATCAAATTGCTCAGGGAGTAACAAGCATGCAAAGTACGATTGCAGCAAGTGAAAGAGTATTTGAATTTTTAGAGAGTCGAGAAATGAAAGCAGAAGTAGCCAAAAGACAACTTAATAAATCAAAAGTAAAAGGAAATATTACCTTTGACCATGTTAAATTTGGTTATAGCAAAGATAAGATTATTATTAAAGATTTTTCTTTGGATGTAAAGGCTGGAGAGAAGATTGCTATTGTTGGACCGACTGGTGCTGGTAAAACAACACTTGTTAATTTGTTAATGAAATTTTATGATATTAATGATGGAGATATTGTTATTGATGGAGTTTCAACAAAAGAATTAACAAGAGAAAATATTCATGATTTATTTATTATGGTACTGCAAGATACATGGCTATTTAATGGTACTATTAAAGAAAATATTATTTATAATAAAGAAGGAGTTAGTGATGAGACTGTTATACAAGCTTTAAAAACGGTAGGGGTATATCACTTTGTTAAATCACTACCAGGCGGACTTAATTATGAAATTAATGATTCTTATAGTATTTCGGCTGGACAAAAACAGCTTTTAACAATCGCTCGTGGTATGGTAAAAGATGCTCCGTTCTTAATACTTGATGAAGCTACCAGTAGTGTAGATACTCGCAGTGAAGAGTTAGTTCAACAAGCAATGGATAAATTAACAGAGGGTAGAACATCCTTCATTATAGCGCACCGTTTGTCTACAATTAAAAATGCTGATAAGATTTTAGTTATGCAAGAGGGTAATGTAGTAGAACAAGGAACACATGAAGAGTTACTTAAGAAAAATGGGGCTTATGCTGAATTATATAATTCGCAATTCCAAAATTAAAAGTCATAGATATAAAAGTCTATGATTTTTTGGATTCATTAAAAGTTTCAATAACTTTATCATCCACCTTAAAGATTACTTCATCGATGTCTAAAGTATCTTGAAGGGATAGAGAAATAGAATATTTTACTTCTTCTAAAATATTTTCTTCATTAAAATCATCAAATATGGCATTGTTAAAACTTAGAGTAATTTGATTTTCTAATTCTTCGTAGCTTTCTAATTCGACAGAACTGGCTAGATAGCTCATTAAATTGGTTTCGTATATAGGACTAGATTTTAATTCATCGATAATAATTTCTACTTTATTATTTTTTTCGTTATTTACTGTGGTTACGGGAACATAATATACTAAATCATCAAACTCACCAATATAATAAACGATTGTTTTACTTACATCTTTCAAACTAGTTAAATCATAAACTTTATTAATACCAAAGCTGCGATCTAAAGTGTTAGGAAGTTTAATTTTACTTTGGGGGAGTTCTTCTAATTTTGTGCCATCTACAAAAATCATAATTTCATTTATACCATCAATATCAGTCAAAGTATAAATTAAAGATTCTATTAGTTTTTCTTCCATTTCTTTTTCTATATTTAAAAATTCACTCGAAAAATCTATTTTTAATAAATTTTGTTCTAAAGAAATATCTAAAATTTTTGTATTCTTGGGAATTATTTGACTGAAGTGATTCGAAAAATATTCTTTTTTTGTGCTTCCAATAGTTAGAGCATCAATTAGTTCTTTAGCTAAACTAATGGGATCATCGCTTTTGGTAGCAATATTTGTTCTTACTACGTATTCTTCTGGATTTAACAAATAAATAGGGGTTGCATTGATACTTACATATTCAATATTTTCGACTTTAGGAGAGTAGTTTTCTTCTGTTGGAAAAAAGTATAAAACACAAACAATTATTAAAGCGATTGATGAGACCATAATTCTTCTTAATGCAGATTTCTTAAGCATAATATCACCAATAAATATATACGTGTAATCTACGGTTTTAAGACCTAAAAAAATCTCCCGAAGGAGATTAAATTATAAAGTTATTTCACCTAATCGTACTAGTTCAACTACGGCTCCAGCTCGTCCTTTGACTCCTAGTTTTTGAATTGTGTTAGATATGTGATTGCGAACTGTTTTTTCACTTATTTTTAATAGATCTGCTATTTCTTTCGTTGATTTGTTTAATACTAATAATTCGAATACTTCTTTTTCTCGATTTGTTAAAATACTTCTTTTCATGGAATAATCACTCATTTCTAATATCTTCTAATGTATTTTATGATTTTTCCATGAATTTGGTTAAATAGAAAGCCTAATTAGCTAAATTTAACCGTAATATATTTATCCGTATCATATAATTCTTGAACACTTCTAATAATATTATTAGCTAGTTCGGCATTATGAGTGGTGCTGGCAATTGTAATTGTAATATTATTGGCATCAATTTTAACTACAGAATCTAGTTTAAAATTATCTTTAATTAATTTAATAATTGTTTCTTTCTCACTTTCAGTTTTATTAATCGTTTGTAATTCTTCATAGGCATCATTTTTTTCTTGCAGTGTTGCTACATCACTTAATAAAATATTTTCTAATTCTTCCATTCTAGCTAAAAGCTCTTCTTCATCTGCTACTTTTAAGGCTACTAAAGTATCATTTTCTTCGGATATTACAATATCGGTTCCAGGATTATCATCACTAGAAACATTTAGGGTAGATAATGTGTCATTAGACATAGTTAAATAGTAAACACTAAGTACCATTATTAAAGAAAATAACGTGATAAACCACAAATTTTGCTTATTAATCATATAATTAATCCTTTCTAAACTTACTAGATTATATGAAAGAACTTTTATAATATGTACAAAAAGATGGCCTTCTTTTTCATTAAGTGTTATAATAAATTAAGAGGTATGTTATGAAAGAAATTTTAGTATATGGCAGTTTGATATTTTATTTTAGTTCTTTTATTGGTTATTTAATAGAAGTGTTTTGGTGTTATTTAGGTTCTAAAAGGTTTGTGAATAGGGGTTTTTTATGTGGACCAGTAATCCCTATTTATGGAATTGGCGCATTATTAATATTGTTTTGTTTACTTAGATATTATGCTGATCCGGTTGTAGTATTTGTTTTTGGGGTAATTATTACAAGTGCTTTGGAATATTTTACATCTTTCCTACTTGAGAAAATATTTCATAATAGATGGTGGGACTATAGTAATAGGAAATATAATTTAAATGGGCGTATTTGTCTTAGAAATTCTATTTCTTTTGGGGTCTTATCTTTGTTTATAATTTATGCGGTAACACCTGGTTTTTATTTCTTATTTAGTTTGTTTGATTTTAAATTTTGGATGGTACTATCTATTATATTTACAATTATTTTTGTACTTGATGTTACCTATTCAGTAATAATTGCTTATAATCTTCGTAATAGAATTATTATTGTCGAAGAACTAAAGAATGAGAAAATTGCTAAAATACCAGTGATATTTGAAAAGCGTTTAAAAGAAAGTATTGCGGGATTTAAAGCGTTTCCAAATAGACTTTTAAAAGCATTTCCTAATCTTGATAATAATGTATTTGAAATGATGAAAAAATGGAGAGAGGAAGCAAAAGAAAAACGGAAAAAAGAAAAAGAACATAAAAAAGATAGCTGATTTTTTCAGTTATCTTTTTCAAATATTATTTTAATATTGTGTTTTTTACATATTTCCAAAATTGTTTCGTAATAAAATCTGGTATTACCGGTTTCAATTTCCTTAATACCGTGGCGGCTTCTTCTATTTAATTCTTTAGCTAATTCCTCTTGAGTAAGTCCTGTCCATTCTCTAATAATCTTAAATGTTTCGTGTGGTTCATAATTGTTTGCTAAAAGTCGCATCATTTGTTTTACCTCCTGTATTAAGGTTACTACAAAAAGATTTAAAAAAATCATAAAGGCAGTTGACAACTTCCTTAAAATATGATAAATTATCGTTAGTATTATGGTAGCCAATAAGTACCATTATATGCATTTGTTTTATCAAAATAAATGAAGTAGAACTTCATGGAGGAGAGTTAAGATGAAATACGAGGTCTTAAAAAGAAGTTATGTAAAAAGAAACATAATTATAGCGATAGTTATAGTATTAGTGTTAAGTGCAATAATACTAACATTCACAAGAGCAAAATATAGAACTACCCAAAGTATGCCTTTACTTAATGGAACAATAAATTATACTTTAGCAGATTTAAATATCGTAGCAATGTATTTAGATGGTAGCGAGATAGATACATTACCTGATGGTAATTATGAACTTACTAGTGAATCTTATTGTACAAATGAAGAAAATGTTAAAGATGATAGTATAACATTAAATTATGATGGAAGTACAAATACTTTTACAGTAGCACCTTTTAATAAAAAGGGAACAAAGTGTTATTTATATTTTGATGAGAAAGCATCAGGAGGAGATTATATATTAGCAGGAGATAATCCTCCAACAAATAGCACAACAGATTGGACAGGAGGAACAAGTTATTATTATACAGGAAATCCCAATAACTGGGTACAGTTTGGAGGATTCTGGTGGAGAATCATAAGGATTAATGGAGATGGAAGTATTCGGATGATTTACCAAGGAACGAGTGCGAATACCACAGGTACAGGAACACAAATTGGAACCAGTGAATTCAATAGTTCGTATAATAAAAGTTACTATGTAGGATTAGTATATGCATTAAATCAACACGGTTCAGGACAACCAAGTACGATAATGAATACATTAAATACATGGTATAATAATAACTTAGCAAGTTATGAAGCAGATTATATTGATACAGGAGCAGGATTTTGTAGTGATAGAAATTTACAAAGTGGAAGTTGGAGTGCAGCTGTAAGTCATAATTATGCAGCCTACGGAAGACTATATAATAAAGGAAGTGAAAGTGCAAGTTTACAATGTAGTAATGTAGATATACTATCTCAAGATAATGGAAGATTGCCAAATCCAATAGGACTCGTAACAGCCGATGAAGCAGCATTAGCAGGAGTCACATGGAATAACCAAAAAGAAAGTTATTTGAATACAGGACAGACATATTGGACCATGTCTCCATTTGACTTTTTCAGTGGTTATGCTGATGTGTTCTCTGTGACTTTGAATGGCATACTTGCTAGCGGTGTTGTGGATTGGACCGTACCTGGTGTGCGTCCTGTTATAAATTTAAAGGCTGATACACCTATTTTATCTGGTGATGGAAGTTCCGAAACTCCGTTTGTAATTACAGAATAAAATTTATTTAACTGATAAATATGTCAAAGTTAAAAATTGATAGTTTATCAGTTTTTATTTACACTTATTTTGCCAGGTTTTGTCGGTAATATAAAAATATGCGACTATTTAAATTAGTAGGTATTTACATAGATAATAAATTGTGCTATATAGAGTGTGAGAGGCAAAACTTTTTTAATTAGGGGGTCGCATGACAGAAGAAAAGTATTATCAAGAAAATTGAACATTTAATTAAAAGAAATGAAATCAATAAAAGGGCGAGAAAGTTAGAAGAAAAAAATGATACGATAGTAATTTATTGGCAGATTGGTAAAACGTTGGTTGAGGCTCAGGGTGGAAGTCGAAGAGCAAAATATGGTAATGAACTTATTAAAAAGTGGTCTACTAAATTAACTGAAATTTATGGTAAAGGGTATGATTATACAAATTTATCAAGATTTAGAAAATTTTATTTATGTTTTCCAATACTTGGCACAGCGTGCCAACTTTCATGGTCTTATTATCGTTATTTGATTTCAATAAAGAACGAAAATAAACGAAATTATTACATTAATCTCTGTATAAAAAATCATTTAACAGTAAGAGAATTACGTAAAGAAATAAAATCTAATTCCTATGAAAGATTAATAGATAAAGAAACGAAAATAGATATTATTACACCCACAAAATATTCTATTACTACTGATATGAAAAATCCAGTTATTATTCCAGTTAAAAATGAAGTAATATCTGAGCATGATTTAGAAATAAACATTTTAGCTAATTTAGATTTTTTCTTTAGACAATTAGGGTCTGGCTTTACTTATGTTGGACATCAATATAAAATAAGTGATGGTAAAAATAATTATTATATTGATAAAGTGAACTTAAATAAAATGTGAACTAAAAACACTAGATATGCCATATTATCTAGTATTTTATTGTCTAAAATTTGAAAATAGTTCACTTTATATTATAATAATTTTTGCTTATGGTTT
>DVJF01000035.1 GCA_018716965.1 Candidatus Caccenecus avistercoris
TTAATACTAATCGCTCTCCTAGCTTTAGAGTAATCTTCTCCCTCTTCAAATTGATCAGAATAAATTCTCGTTAAATAAGCTAAACTCTTTTTGTATTCTCTATCTCCAAACCGATTATACATTTCAATAGATGCTATCTCATCTGTATTCAAATAAACTAATATATCGCCATAAAATACCTTCCTCCGTCTATTAGAGCCAATTATTTCTTTATTAGTACTAACTCTTAAATCTAAAACTTTTTTAGTTTCATGAATATATTCGTAAAAAGAATTTAATAAATCAGTAAGTATTTTTTTATTTCGAAACAAATACTTAAAACAAATATCATCCGTTATGGGATAAATTGCTTTTTTCAAATTTCTTCACCTCCAGCTGCACTATACTAGAAAGCAAGTAAGATAGCAAATTACCAATTTTCCTAGTTTTGCCAGTGAAATTATATAAATTGGCCCGCCAAATTAATATGTTTCATCGGTGAATTTATATATTTTACTTAATTCGCAAAATAAGTTTATATGTATAAAAGTGTTTTAAAACAAGGAACATAAGAATTAACTTGCGGTTATTCGCACTAACCTAACGGTTAGTTTTTTCTGTTGTATTTTTTATACATTACAAACCATTTTTTAAGAGTTGCTCCGTGCTTTTTCTTTTATATGTTTTTATTTTAATTTAATTATTATAACTTTTTTTTAATATATTTAAACTTGCATTGTAATACCCTGTATTTCTAAACCACCTTTGCTACATTTAAATTCTCATATTCCCATCTCTTTCATTTTTTTAGTTCCATACTATAAATACATATATTTGCTAAAACATATTTTAGAAATACATGCATTCATATACTTTCTTATAAAATAAAAAATGATAAAAGAGCAAATAACTATTTAATATTTATTTTAAGTATTTTGTTTCAGTATTATTAAGAATTTGCATTTGTGAAATAGCAATTTTATTTAGTCTTTCAAGTCGTTCTGATTGCTTTAAACAATCATTAATAAAAACTGAATTTAAATTTTCTAAATTTGCTAAACAAATCAGTTCATTAATAGTAGCATAATCACGTATATTCCCATTTTTATTTTGATTTCTTATTCTCCATTCTTTCGCAGTCATTCCAAATAATGCCATATTTAAAACATCTGCTTCGTCTGCGTATATGTAATTAATTTGCTCTTTAGTTAACTTTGTAGGTATTAAATTTTGCTTTATAGCATCAGTATGTATTCGATAATTAATTTTTGATAATTCTCTTTTTGCATTCCAGCCAAGTTGCTTTTGTTCTTCTGCCTTTAATCTTTCAAATTCTTTAATTAAAAGTAATTTAAATTTAGGACTAATCCACATTCCAAACTCAAAAGCAATATCTTTATGAGCGTAGGTTCCACCATATCTTCCGGCTTTTGACATTATACCAATAGCATTTGTCTTTTCTATCCATTCTTTCACACTAATTTTGTAACTATTTAAACCTGCTTGACTTTTAATTATGGCGAATTCGCCATAATTAAAATTAGGATTATGTATTTCTTCCCATATTCCTAAAAATTCAATAGTATTTCTATTCCTTAGCCAATCAGATACAAAAAAAGAACCATCTTTAGACTTTAGCATATCTGTAATGGATATATAATCTTCATTATCTATTGTAAAATACGAAATTTTTTGCTCTAAAACTGTTAATTCAGCCATTATATCTCCTTTCTGGCATTCACTATACAAGAAAGAAAAAATAAAAGCAAAATACCAATTTAGTATATTTCATCAGTGAAATTATATAAATTGGCTAGCCAAATTAATATATTTCGTTGGTGAATTTATATATTTTTAAAAAATCACAAAATAAGTTTATATGTATAAAAATATTAAAAAACATACAAAAAGAGGATTTTTATAATCCTCCACCTGAACCAAAAGAGTCAAGTTCTTCTTGCGTTACAATAATAGTAACTCTCATTCGCCTACTACCACATATAAATAAAGCTTCTCCTTGATTATAATATTTAATACTATCTTTCTCTGATTCATTTAAATCAATTAATTTAGCTAAATCATCTACTGCTTGCTTCCTTAACTCCATTACTAAATAATAAGCCGCATTATCAAATATAGCTTTACCATGAACAATCATATTAGGTGCCGCAAAATCAGTAGGTTGTTGCGTAATAATAATAGTACCAGTATTGTATTTTCTTGAACGTCTTTGTATTTGAGCTAGGAATTCCGCACCAAGCTCATTTCTACTAGATAATAAAACATGGGCTTCATCTACCATCATAACAGTATTAATATTTTTATCCAAACATAAACCCCAAGCATACTTCAAAATATTAAAGAATAAAGTATTTTTAATATTTTCATCACTATTCATTAACTCTCTAATATTAAAAACTATAAAATCACTATTAAATCTTAAAGTTGTATGTCCCGTAAAATAATATCGAAGTTCTTTAGTAAGTGGTCTAATACGTAACTCCAACCGTTCAATAACATCTTTCTCCCTAGTAGCATCCGGCATAGATAAAAGTCTTCCTTTAATCGTCGCATACACATCATCAAATGTTGGATAATCTGCACTAGTTATTTGGGTAAAATCTGTATCAAAATCAATTCGATATCTCTTATAAGTATCTTGAACAATTTCACTAAACATTGTTAAGACATCTTCCTCAATATCCGGATACAAATATTTCATAAAAGCTTTCAATTGTTGAAGTGTTCTTGTTAAAATTGTATAACCAAGTCCTTGAGCTATTTCTTCTTCATCAGCATCGACTACTACTTCTAAAGGATTAATCATCCCAAAATCTCCACCCTTACCTAAGTCAAGGAAATCTCCACCTAAGTTACGAGCCATTTCTTCAAGCTCTCCTTCAGGATCAATACAAACTACTTTACAACCATTTCGCAAGTGAGTTCGAAGAAGTAATTTAGCTGCCGTTGATTTACCAGAACCACTAGTTCCAAGTAAAATCATATTGGCATTATTACGATTACTTTCTTTCTTTATTTGATATAAGAACTGATTAAATAATACAACTCCTCCTGAGAAATCTTCTCCCATTAAAGTAGCATTTCCTGGATCTTTAATACTATCAAAAACAAATGGATACATAGCTGCTACCGTAACACTTGGTATAGGTGTACCAATACGAGCTTCAATATCCTGTTTAGGGAATATCGGAATAATAGATTTTAGAACTTTTTCTTGTTCAAACATCAAAGATACTCCCCTCATACCTAGAGCATCTAAATAATTTCGAACTTGCATTTTCTTTAAATCTAAATCTTCTTTACTATCAGCACTAATCATTAAATGCATTTGAAAATCAAATATTCTTGCTTGTGTAGCAGCTAACATTGAAATAAACTGTTCCAAAGACTCATAATCTTGTCTAATACGTTCCTGAATAGTTTTATCTCT
Organism: Candidatus Caccenecus avistercoris; assembly: GCA_018716965.1. Taxonomy (GTDB): domain Bacteria; phylum Bacillota_I; class Bacilli_A; order RF39; family UBA660; genus Caccenecus; species Caccenecus avistercoris. Next base: position 3,431 of record DVJF01000035.1, read on the forward strand.
TTCATTTTGATAGCGCATTTTTAAATCAGCTATTTCTTTATTAAGCATCTTTTGTAAAGTACTAAATTCAATAGGAATATGCTTAATAACCGCTTTAACACCACTAATACTAGTTATATCAGATAAATAACCAACATAAATACTCTTTGGATAAGATATAATAGTCATAATCGTACAAAATTTACCACCAATCGTAAATTCTGTTGGCTTAAACTCCAACCCTTTTGGCGCAATCTCACTTCTCTTACTCATTAACTCATCACCGTCCCAAACGTCGTATGAGCACCACCATTTAAGAAATTATCTAAAATCATTCTTAAATCATCATTAGATACTTGATTAGAATTAAGTCCTGAATTAGCAAGCCCACTGATTAAAGTATGTAAATTCTTTTGAATTAACTCCATTCTTTTTTCTTTAAACAAAATAAAGTATTCTGTATCAACAATATTATATTCCGCACTCATAAATAAATTAGCTTTATTAATATCTTCCATAATTAATTTTTTTTGAATTGGACTATCTGTATTATTAAATAATATTTGTAAGTTAGATAAATAAAGTCCTATATCTACTGGACGATCAGCAACAATTAACCAGAATTCAAAACTAATAGAATTATAAAAATTTCTTAAATTACCAATAATAGCATTTTGTAATCCCTGATCTACAATAAATATATTTCTAGGATGTACTTTTACACCCGTAACATATTCTCCAGACTCTAACTGAATCATTCCATTTAATATTTGCTTGACTGGTATCCAATCTTCTGTAAATGGTGAATTACTGATTTTCTTCTTCGACATTATAACACCATCCTCTCCAATAATATCTTCTTCTTTCTGTAAAAAACGTATATACATTAACGATAAATTGTAACACATTATGATAATTTGGTACAGGCATAACTAAGAATCCTGTAATTAAAGCTGGTGCTAAAATAAGCATCATTACTACTACATCTGTACTTTGAATCGTAAGAAGTAATATCAAAGTAATACCAACCCCTGACCCAAATAATATTAAGTCTACAGCATTAAAGAACCCAAGTATTAACTGTGATTTTTTAGAATTTGCTGGAATTAAGTAATTGTTCAAACTTATTACCTCCTAATTTTACTTAATTATTATATCATATTTATTTACAATGGCATAGTAAAAAAAGTAGAAATTTATCTACTTTCATTAATTTTCTTTATAACTAATCTAAAATATCCTTAAACATTTCCTGAACATTATGATAACCTTTAGAGTCTATCTTACCACTTGTAATATCTTCTGCTTCTTTTAAAGCTTTTTTTAGACTTCTACTTGGTTTAGGTACTGATATTTCAAATGGTATACTGGAAGTATTTACACATTTAGTTAAAAACATATTAATTGCTGTACTCATATTTAACCCTAATTTCTTAAACAATGCATCAGATTCTTTTTTTAAATTACTATCAACTCTTACATTTAAAAAATTGGTAGTATTAGAAATATTTTCCACAATTCATTCATCTCACTTATAATAAATTATATAAAAAAAAGATAAAAAGTCAATATTTTTTCATTACATTGTCATTACATTTATGACAATGTAAATAATATTACAATTTACCTATTTTTGTTTATTTGTTCTAAATATTCATGACTAGCTTGAGCAATATTATATTCTTCAGAACTCTTAATTAAATTTTTAATATTTTCAATTTGCTCTAAAGAATACTTATCATTAGAATCAGCTAAATTTAATTTTTTTAATTCTGAAGAAAATTGTATTTTATATAATTCTAATTTATGCTTATAAATTGTAATTAATTCTTTTAATTGAACAAGAGAATAAAAATCTTGAATATCAGCATTTAAAATATTACCATTGATATCTTTAATCATTTCTAATTGAAACATTTGTTGTAATAAAGAATACTCTTGAAAAATTTTAAAATTATGAACAGAAATACCCTTTACAGCAATAGTTCCTTTACCTAAAACAATAGCATTAGCCAAAACATATTTTCCATTTTCAACAATATTCTGCAATTGCAAACTAAAAGAAAGAATATAATCACTATTTTCTTTTTTAGATACAAGTGTAGATAAAATAGAATAATTGCCTTCAAATTGTTTTTGTTTATCTGGACTAGTAATTCTAAAAATAACATTTGAATGTGCTTTAGTAATTTCATGTTCACTTTCTAGTAAAATAGCCTCATAATGTTCTAAAAACTCATCATATACTTTCATAACTCTATCAATTATATTTAATTTTGCTTGCAATTGTGAAATTAAAATTTGTCTTTTTGAAATTTCATGTTTGATAAAATTAACTTCATTCCTTTTATAATCAGAAATCTGTCTATCTAGACTTTCTTTTCTTGTTTCAAACCCAAAAGCATTCCTAAATGAATCTTTAAATAATCTAAAAGACATAACTTTTATCCTTTTTTACCGCTATCTTCCATGCGATTTGCATTAGAAGCAGCCTTAGCCGCTGTATACCTATCTCCAGATTTTGCAACTTCAATTTGCTCTTTAGCTTGAGCTTGCATACGATCAATAGCAGCATTTTCATAATCAATATCAGATTTTGCTTTATTAAGATCTCTTAAATGGCTATTAACTGCTCCGCCAACTACTTCTTCAACATACTCTTTAATTTTTTTTAAATCATCATATTTCATCTCATGAGGATTACTTATCATTTTTTGAATATCAATAGTTTTTGTCTTACCATCTTTTTCATAAACAATTTTATCATGATGTACAACACCATTAACATCAACAATACCATAATTTCTTAAATTATCAGCCAGCTCTTCCTTATACATAGTCATCGCTGCGTTTTCCTTACCATTATATTCACCATTATGATTAAAAAAGTGTTCCTTAGTAACTACATTTATAGATTGATTTAATATATTACCAATTCTAGTAACTTCTTCACTTGACATCTTTTCTCTATTTGCAGCAAACCATTCTTCAAATTGCTTTTGATTAAGAGGATTACTTTTACCACCAACAGTAACAGTTTGTCCATCAATTTGCGTAGTTATTCTTAAATACATATCATTTGGATCATTATCTTTATCAATCCAATTATCATTGATTCTTTGATACATTGTATCTGAAAGCAAATTACGATTTTTACTTAAATAATTTTTTAATTCGTTTTGAGAATGTACAGTCACTTTAGTCCCATCTTGTAATGAGAAAGTATAATCCTCTCGTTCATCACCATTGCGTCTTAAATAATATTTTGTTTTCGCCATTTCTTTACCAGAAATATCATCTGCTTGACTTTTTCCATTAACTTTCTTATCAACTTCTAATATATCTTGAGCTTGTTTAACCTCTTCACCAATTGCTGATATAGCAATGGCATTTCTATTTTTAGCTTCTTGCAATTTTCTAGTATTCTCTTCATTAAATTCCCAAGTATCACCAACATTAACCAATTTAATTGGTTGTCCATTTGCATCTTTAATAACTTCTCCTTTATCATTACGTAATAATACATCCGAAGCAGTATCATTAACAGCTGTCAAATATTTACCATCCATATTTCTATTCTGTTCCATCATAGTATCATAAGATTCTTTTAAAGAAGGCATACCAAATGCTTTTCTAAATCGATCTCCAGTTCTACTTCCAAAAGTTGCTCCCTCTGCTTTAGCACGTGTTTTTGCGAGTCTTCTTTTATATTGATCACCAATACTTCTTAAGTTTCCGTCCTTACCAGTTTGTTCCCAAGCACGAACAGCAGCAGCAGGACTTCGACCCATAATTCCTCCGCCAACAAAAGATAAAGCTTGTTTAGCAGATCTTAACACATTATATTTACCACTATCAAGTCCCGTAATATCTTTTAATATTTGTGGAGCTTGTTTTACAAACAAAATAATACCTATTACAAGAAAAGCCTGTGTAAATAAGAATACTGTAATACCCACATCTCCATTTAAAAGTCCTAAATCTAAAAATATAGTTGGTATATTTTGTATAACTATTTTAATAATTAATACTGCAAAAAACAAGATAGCTAATCTAATAAAAACTTCAGCATAAGTAGATATACAAGCTTTAACCCAATTATTAAAAACTTTACTTCCTTGATCACCAGGCATAATTCTAGCAAGTATTGGCAAAGGTGCAATAAGCTCAAATACAGCGAGTTTTATAGTCCTAATAGCAATGTCTATACAATAAGACAATAAGACTAAAAAAACAAAAGCACCAGCTATAGTAGAAATTATAGGATAATACGTCATTGTACTTTCATGTGCTAAAGCATAAGCAAAAGTAGTAATATTCAAAAAATTACCATTGTTTTCTACTTCATCCCAAACAGCATCATATGTTGTATGTTCATTTGCAACTTCAAAAAGTAAAAAATTAAGACCGCCTGTAGCTATTTCCGGGCAATCATATCCAACACTCCCATCATCACTAGTTACAATTGTACACTGTGAATAATTAGGATGCAAAAATGATTGAAGTACAGTAGCAGCCATGCGATTTCCACCTTTTTCAATAGTAGTTGCAGATGACTCACCATCAGTCCTATCACCTAAAACAAGTTTTCCTATTGTATTTTGCTCTAAAAGAGCATTTTGAAAATCAAGAGCAAAACTAAATATGGTTGGTGTTAATGCTATTAATGCTATTGATATAAGAACATTCTTAACTATATTAGTAGGAGATTTTTTACCCTTTAAATCATCAGGATTAACCATAGCTCTCAATAAAGAATACGCTACTAAAAATAGTATTACAACACCAATAATAGTATATACTCTTCCAACCAATTCTGATATTTCTGTACCATTTCCCAAAATATCAATTCGACATAATAACAAAATTATTTGATAAAGCCATGATATCAAAAAATAAACTATAGAATCAAGAGTTAAAAGAATACCCCAAAAAAATTGTGCTATAGCTTGAACAGCAGCCATACTACTACTCACCTCCTACAGATTCACTTATTGGAGCAGCACCAACATTACAAGCTTCACTAATTGTTACTACTCCCAATAATGATAAAACAAAATTAATTAATAATGGTAAAAAGAAAATAACTATAGCTATAATTAATCTCTTAATTATATTTTGTGTTGCCTTTTTCCGAGTTTCATCCTTACCATCAGCAACAGACTTTGCTAATTCTATTATTGTAAAGACAAATAATAAAACTATACCAATATATTTCATAACATTAAACACAAAATTTAACATATATGCAGGAGTTCCTTCAGTATTAACATTTCCCAAATAACTATCACATTCTCCAGTTTCAAAATCTAATCCCAAAGCATCTTTATAAGCCTGATACAATGCAGAAGCATCATAACCATCATCAGAAGCCCGCTGATCTAACATTTCTTTTTCTGCTTGAGCCTTCTCACATTCAGCTTCATCATAAGTGTCTAATTCTTCATTACAATATTTATCTATTCTTTCTTGAATACCATTTACTTGTTCACCAATATCAGTTGTTTCATTATTACTATTAGCATTTTCTTTATTATAAATTGTACTAGTAAAAAAATTCAATGTATAAATTTTACCTGCTGTATCATCATAATTTGCCGTTTTATTATAAGTATTTACAATGCCTTCCGTCCAATCACAAGTATTTACTAAATTATTAGCATAGTCAATACCACAAGCAAAAATATCATATTTATCAGTTATTTCTCCACCACTAATTATACTGCCTTTTTCTTCATATCCAACAATAAATACTTGTTCAGGACATAAAGAATTAGAATTTTGATCAGTATTATTAACAGTACCAATGCGTTTATTAAAAACATCTTTATATACATAAATATGGCGTGTATCACCTTTACCCAATCCCGTCTTTTGTTGAATCGTTGAACTTAAATTAATAAAAGAAGCATTTGCATTAGGATTATCATTGGAATAAAAATTCAAATCTAAAATTGTTTGCTTTGAGCCACTACCTAGACTTTTATAATAAGATGCTCTAACTCCTTCTAAAGCATCACCACCCAAAGTAGTAAAATCTACTTCTAAATCAAAAGTATTACCAGAAGAATCATTATATCTACAAGTAAGTTTAGATTCATTATAAGCAAATACATCTATATAACTAAAGAAAAATACAAGCAAAGCCAATAAAATATACTTTTTCATATCATTCAGCCAACTTTCTACATTCACCAGGATTTAACATACAATAAGTACACCTTCCAAAAGTACCACTATTCTCATCATATATATCATCCCCACCAATTAATTCCACAACAAAATTAAGTATTGTTGGTATAAAGAAAATTAGTACACCCAATACTGCCCTTTTAACTAATGACCCTACTGCTTTTTTAATTTCATCATCTTTACTAGCAACAACGGCTTTAGCCAAATCAATACTACCCATAACAATTAAAATAATAGGAATGACAATCTTTAATATAAAGAAGACCCATCCTATAGTAGTAAATACACCTTGAACTGGTCCTTCACAAAAAGTAGCAACATCCCAATCACCATCAGCAGTAGCTTCCTCATGAACTCCTGAATCTTCAACAAGTTGTCCACCAGTAGAAGTTCCACCTTCTTCAGATTCTGAATTATCAACAAGACCTAATGTAATACAACTATTAAACATATAATCCACAGGCTTTTCATTTTTTACAGAAGATGATATACTACACCCAACACTTTTACCAATACTATAAATTTCCCAAGTAGAACCACTTGTAACATTAGCGTCCATTTGTATAGATGGTACCATATCACAATCAATTTCTCCATCAGAATTCAAAAAGTCATTTCTAGATAATTTGGTAACTGCTAAAGAAGAAGTATCATTAAGAACTAAATTACCATCACTATCTCTACTTATTTGTTTATACGAAAATAAATTTACTCCCTTTAAATTATAAGATATAGAGCGATCTACTCGAACTTGATAAGTTAAATTTAAATTACCATTACTATAATTATAACTACATGTTTCAGCTTCCACATTTACTAAACCTATAAACCCAATTATAAAAGCAAATAGTAGTATCCTTATTCCTTTCATAAACTCCTCCAAATATATCTTAATGTTATTATTTAAAATTAACCAACTTAATTATATCATTGTTTTTAATAAAAAAAAAGAATTTTTATTGTTAAAGCTTCAATTTGAGTATATAATATAATAAAGTTATTGAGGTGAAAAGATGAAAAAAGAACTAATGGAATATCAAAACATTCATTTAATAGGTGTTGGTGGTGCTAGTATGTATGCTATAGCAGCCATGTTAAAAAATGATAAAAAGAATGTTACAGGAAGTGATATGCAAAAATCAAATAATACCGAATATTTAGAAAGTATTGGTATTACTGTTCAAATAGGTCATGAAACTAATTTAGTTAAAGATACTGATTTAGTAATTTATACCGCTGCTATTCATGATGATGATCCTGAACTATCCTATGCCAGACGTCATAATATTGAATGTGTCGAAAGAGCTGTATTCCTAGGAGAATACACCAAACAATATGAAAACTTAATATGTATCAGTGGTACCCATGGTAAAAGTACTACAACCAGTATGCTTGCATGTATCTTCTTAAAAGCTAATCTTAATCCTACTATTAATATTGGTGCTTCTCTAAAGCAAATTAATGGTAATTATTATATTGGTGAAAAAAAGTATTTTATTTTGGAAGCCTGTGAATATGTAGATTCGTTTCTACATTTTCATCCAACCAGTGAAATAATATTAAATATTGATGATGATCACCTAGATTATTTTAAAACCGTAGAAAACACCAAAAAATCATTCCAAAAATACATCAATTTATTACCTAATAATGGTTATTTAGTTGTAAATATTGATGATGATAATATTAAAGATTTAAACTTAAATTGTCCAAATACTATTACTTATGGACTAAACAAAAAAGCTGATATTACTGCTAAAAACATTATTTATTCTGATTTAGGATTTCCAATCTTTGATGTATATTTTAAAGGTGAATATTTAGATAATTTCTCTTTAAGTGTTCTAGGTAAACACAATATATTAAATGCTCTAGCAGCTATTGCTATGAGTCTAAACTATCATATTGATAAAAAAGTAATTAAAGAAGCATTAAAAGAATTTAAAGGTGTTGGAAGAAGATTTGAATATATAGGAGAATATAATAATGCTCGCATATTTGATGATTTTGCTCATCACCCAACCGAAATAGCTTCTACTTACGCTTCAAGTAAATCTATTAAGCATAATGAAACATGGGCTATATTCCAATCTCACACTTATTCTAGAACCTATGAACATCTAAAAGAATTTGCTAAAATTCTAAGTAAATTTGATCATGTAATTATCTGTGATATCTACCCTGCTCGAGAAAAAAACATATGGAATGTCAAAGAAGATGATTTAGTAAATTTAATTAAAAAGAATAACCCGAGTGTCTTTCATATTCCAACATATGAAGAAATAACTAAATATTTAAAAGAACATGTAAAACCAAATGATTTGATCATAACCATTGGTGCAGGCCCTATTAATCAAGTAGCAAACAATCTTTTAAATTAAGGAAACTAACAAAAAGAATGTTCTAATAAACTTTGAACATTCTTTTTCAATATTGTTCTAATTTCAAATACAAGATTTAAAATATCAATATTAATTATTTAGGATTACTCCTTAGGTCAATCTTGTATCCTAATGCTTTTTTAATTAGTCGTAACCAATTATTAAGTTTAAAAGGATATTGCCTGTTGGGCGCTTGATAGGTCACCATTCGTGTTATTCACGTTCCAGTTGTCCAGACGAATTCACATTGAACACGTTAGCATTGCCCCCAGAACTAAAGTTATACGGAGACAATACCTCATCCAAGTTTCTAGATTGACCATATTAATTATACAATTTAAATAATACAATTACAACTCCATTAAAAAACTAAGTGGTATTATATCTTCTTGTCTTACAAAATTAACAATAAACTCATTACTTTCTTTAGTAATAATAATTCCTATAGTTTTATTGTGATAAAATTCTTTTACTTGCTCATCAACTAATTTCATATAAAATTCCATTTGGGCTTTATCTTCCTTTTTTAAACTTCTCATTTTAAGTTCCACTACAATAAATGCATTTAACTTATAATTAAAGAGTAATATATCAAGATAATGTGAATGTTCACATTATATCAAACATTTAATGCACTAACATTAATTTTATTATCTTCTAAATGTTTTAAAAATCTAGAAATAAATTGTTTTATACCATTTATATTTTTACTAGATAATCCTATTTTTTGATTATAATCTAGATATTTATTT
>DVJF01000036.1 GCA_018716965.1 Candidatus Caccenecus avistercoris
TTGATAATACAGATATATGTAAGCCATATAGTACAAAATTAGAATATTTAGATATGGTAGTAGATGCAAGTGATCCAAAAAAAGAAAAGAAACCAGGATATCCAGTAGTAAATGCGGTAGTATTAGGAAAGAACAGGAAACAACCTATTCCAGTGTATAGTAGAATAATATCTACTAAAGATCCTGAATTCAAAAGTATGAACAACTATACTTTAGAAAGTATAGCTAAAACATATGAAGCTATAGGGAAATTTACAGGAGTATTTGACCGAGGATATGATGATAAGAAAGTGTTTAGATACATGGACAAGCTACAATTAGACTTTGTAATAAGACTTAAAACAAATCGTAATTTTCTATTTAAAGGAATTGCAAAGAATGTGTTGGAGCAAGCGAACAATAGAAAAGGGAAAATATTATTTACAGCAAAATTCCAAGGAGAAGAGAAAAAACTAACAATCAGTTATACAAGAGTACAAATGACAGATGGAAAACACGAAGAATATACCTGCATATTTGTATATGGATTAGGAGAAGAACCTATGATGTTACTTACAAATAAAAGTGTCAATGATGCCCATGATGCAAGAGTAATAGTTAGATTATATTTAGATAGATGGAAGATAGAACAAATACATAAAGCGGAAAAAAGTGCCTATGGTTATGAAAATATGAGAATAAGAACCCTAAAAGGAATGAATAACTTAAATTTTGTTTTTATGATGTTACTAGGGTTAATAGCAAAATTAATTGAAGAAATGGATAAAAAATTATTATCAATAAAAATAATGGAAAGAAGTCAGTCATTAAGAGAAGATTTAATTGTATTTGTTGGAATGTTTGCAAGAGGAATAAAAGAGATACTTAGTTATGCTTATACAGGAGTAGCAAGTTTTAAAAAGGAAAAGAAAAAGAGTAAAGACTGTATATTTATAGAACAATTAAGTTTACAAATATAAGTAAAGTGATATAGCGAATATAGATACAAAAAAGCGATAAAAAAATTGCCAAGTTTTTAGATGTAAGAAAATAGTAAAAATATAATATAAAATCAAATTGGGTTTACATGTAAACCCAAAACATACAAATTTTTGAATTCATTTTCATAAAAAACGGAAACTTAAATGAAATATATATTTACTAACTGAAAAAAATGTTATATACTTGCATTAGAAGAATATACTGTTATACTTGTATAAAAGAGGTGATTTTTTGAAAAAGTTGATAATAATATTTACAATTTCTTTTATAGTTATTTTAGTTTTTACTTGTGTTACTGCTTTTTTATTAAACAATGATAGTTCCAGTATCTCGCAAGATAATGTGCAGTACACCCATGATAAAGATGAAGACTTAAATGATCTAAAAAGCGAAGATATTGAACAAAGTAATGATGAAAAAGTTGAACAATCATCTGACACCCAAGAAAATGAAATATCTAACGAAAATGATATACAAGAAGATGTAAAGAATGAAAACATATCCGAAGAACAAACCTTAACTGAAAAAGAAGAACCAATTAAAGATTCTGAAGATACTCAAAATGAAATCCAAAATGATGATACTCCTGTTCTTTCAGTTTGTTCCAATAGTGATAGCGAATATTTAAGTTTTTTATCTCAATACCAAAAAAATAACCCAACTCATTATGTAGTTAATTCTTTTGAAGAGGCAAAATCATTTGGGGAAAAAGCAATGTATGAATATGGTTATGGTTATGAGCAAAATTCTTTACCTGTTATTTTTACTGGTACAAATTGTACTAAAGAAATTTGGTATGTAAGAATATGGGTGTCTAGTGGCGAATGTTCCATTGATGGAACTTATAATTCTAAAATGTGGTTATCTTCTAGTGATATGGATAATATGGTTGATGTTTTTGATTTTCTGCGGTCAAAAGGTTATGATTGTGGTACAAAGCATTGGATTTATTAAACTGAACTCTTTTATAGAGTTTTTTTATTTGAAAAAATAAGGACGGTGATAATATGAAAAAAAATAAATCTTATATATTAAAATTAACTGGAGTATTCTTTTTTATAATGTTTTTTGTAGCATTATCTAGTGTTTATGCTGGTGAAACTAAATTTAATCAAAATTATGTGCCAAACTACTTTCATGCACATCAGTCAGGAAATAGTTAATCGAGGTATGGACAAATGGCATCTTGGAGTACTAGTTCTGGTGAGATTTCATATTGTATTGAACCTAGTGCAACTTTTAGTTCATCTGTTACTTATACTACTTATAGTCATGATGAAAATGATTTGATAAATATGATTAATAATTCTACTGCCAATAGTGCTAATAAAATTAATCAAGAGCAACTTGATTTGATAAAATTGATAGCATCATATGGTTATGGTTATGAAAATCATAATACTACTGCTTATCGAATGGCGACACAAATGTTAATTTGGCGGGTTGTTGATACAAATCAGGTATTTACAAACTTAAACTGTACTGTCCATGATTGTCGTGCTGTATCTGATGAAGAAGTTGGTGTTGCTGATGAAATGAGTGAAATTATGGCATTAGTAAATAGTCATGATTTAAGACCATCTTTTAATGGTACGACACTAAATTTAAAAATTGGTGAAACTGTTTCATTGACTGATGAAAGAAATGTATTAGGTAATTTTATAGTTCAGTCATGTGATAATTGCTCTGCTACTATTTCGGGTAACACTCTACAGCTAACTGCCACAAATATTGGCAATTTTACTTTACGACTATCAAAAAAAGTAAGTACTAATTACAATTCAGCAATGTTATTTGCAGTTTCTTCTAGTTCTCAAAATCAAGTTGTTGTTGGTTCTATTGATCCAATAATATCCTCAATAAGTGGTACTACTACAGGTGGTAGTGTTGAGGTTTATAAGACTGATAATGACACAAATGAACCATTAGATAACATTACTTTTAAAGTATATAAAGATAATCAAGAAGTGTGTGAAATGACTACTAATTCAAATGGTTATGCTAAATGTGATAATTTAGGAAATGGTACTTTTACTTTAGTTGAAATACAGACTAAGACAGGTTATGTGTTAGATAGTACATCTCGTAATTTTAATATTGATAGTAATAATACAAATGTTACATTTAATATAACTAATAAAAAAATTACAGGTTCGTTAGAATTAAAAAAGGTTGATAAAGATACTGGTTCTGTTCCGCAAGGTGATGCTTCGTTTGAAAATGCTGTTTATGGCATTTATAAAACTAATGGTGAGCTTCTTACGACAATTTCTACTAATAAAGATGGTTATGCTTCTATTGATAATATCTATTATGGAGATTACTATCTACAAGAGATAACAAGTTCTAGTGGTTATAATCTAGATTCTCAAAAGTATTATTTTAGTATTACTCAAAATAATCAAGTAATTCAACTAACTTCTCATGAACCAATTAAGAAGTTTGATTTTAATTTAGTAAAAGTTATGACTGATGGCACTACTGGTGTTATTCAAACAGAAGAAAATGCTGTTTTTGATATTATATTGAAATCTTCAAAAGAAATAGTGGCAACAATTACAACAGACGATAAAGGCTATGCTAGTGTTTCATTACCAGTTGGCAAATATGAAGTATGTCAAACTGATGGTGATGCTGGTTCAATGATTGCTGATTGCTTTGATATTGAAATAACCAATGATGATATTTATAGAGTTGTAAATAATGGAGTTATACAAGCAAGATTAAAAGTATTAAAAATTGATTCTGAAACTCAAGAATTAATACCTATAGCTGGAATTCAATTTAAAATTAAGAATTTGGATACTAATGAATATGTCTGTCAAACTACTGATGTAGTTCAATGTGTTTTTGAAACAAATGATGATGGGGTTCTGATTACTCCTTTACCTCTAAATAGTGGAAATTATCAACTGGAGGAAGTCGATCAAAAAGTTGATGGCTACTTATGGAATAATGTTACTATTGAATTTTCTATTAATAGTTCTTCTAATTTAACATATGACGATGTATATGGTTCAATCATAACTTTAGAATTTCCAAATGAAAGAGTTAAAGGCGAAATAATTATTAATAAGTATTTTGAAGATAGTCCTTTAAGTACTCCAAATGTAAAGTTTGGATTATATGCTAATGAGGATATTTATTTTAATAATGTTTTACAATATAGTAAAGATGAGTTGGTAACAACGATAGAAGTTACAAATGGTAAAGCTATTGTTAGCAATTTGTATTTAGGAAATTATTATGTAAAGGAGTTATCAATAGATGATGAAAGTTATGTTTTAGATTCTAACATTTATTATATTTCTTTAAATTATATAGACCAATATACTCCTATCGTTTCTTTTACTTTAGATATAGAGAATAAATTAAAACGTGGTAATTTGGAAATATTAAAAGTAGATGCTGAAACAAATAGTCCTTTAAGCAATGTATCTTTTTCTATCTATGATATGAACGATATTTTAGTTGGTGAAATTACTACTAATGAAGATGGCTTTGCTTATCTTGAAGATATAAAATATGGAAAGTACTATATTTTAGAAAGTAAGACTCAAGAGGGTTATATTTTAAATACTGAAAAAGTTTATTTTGAAATAGTAGACGATAATCAAACTATTAAGATAGAAATGAATAATACTCCTATTACAGGGGATTTGCAAATTTTAAAAATTGACTCTGAAACAAAGCAATCCCTATCTAATGTGTTGTTTTCCATTTATGATATGAATGATACTTTAATCGCTGAAGTTACTACTAATGAGGCAGGTTTTGCCTACCTCGAAGATATAAAATATGGAAAGTACTATATTTTAGAAAGTAAAACTCAAGAGGGTTATGTTTTAAATAGTGATAGAGTTTATTTTGAAGTAACAGATAACAGTCAAATAATAGAAGTAGAAATGGAAAACACCCCTATATATGGTAAACTAGAATTTTTAAAAATTGACTCTGAAACTCAAGAAGCTCTTGCTGGTGTTCATATTGAGATTTATAACATGACCGATGAACTAATTTATTCAGGCATTACAGATGAGTTAGGTAGATTAGAAGTTATATTAAAATATGGAAGTTATTATCTAATCGAAAAAGAGGCATTAGATGGATATGATTTAAGGGATGAGGCAATTTATTTTGATATATCCGAGCAAGATCAAGTCATAAGTTTAACTATGGAAAATACTAAGACTGTTATCGATGTACCTATTACAGAGAGTAATCAAAGTTATTTTCTCGAAATTGCTTGTATATCAATTATATTAATCGCTGGAGGAATTCTATTTTATGAAAGTAAAAATAGGAATAAGAAGTAAAACTTGTATTCTTCTTATTTTTGGTTCTTTAATAATACTGTGCATCAGAATAGTTCCTTCTTTTTTGACTAGGAGTAGTGAACAAAAAGCTATAATAGAATTTTACAATAATCAATATGATAATAATGATTATAATGTTATTGAAGAAACTAATTTATTAGATAAAAGTTCTACTGATACGAAAAACAGTCGCTATGATTATATTGCTACAATAAAAATTCCTACTATCAATTTGGAACGAGGTTTAGTAAGTATTGATAATACTTATAATAATGTTAAATATAATATCGAAATACTTTCCTCTTCTTCACAAGATAATATTATTCTTGCAGCTCATTCAGGCAATGCAAGTAATGCTTACTTTAAAGACCTATCTAAATTAACTATTGGTGATACAGTTAGTTTATTTTATAATAATAAGGAGTATAAATATAATATGGTTTTTACGTATGATATTGAAAAAACAGGTAAAGCTTCATTAATAAAAAGTACAGGAAAAAGCACTTTAACTCTTATTACTTGTAGACAAAATACTAATAAACAAATTATAATTGTTTGCGAGTTAGTTGAAATAAAGGATATAAATGGATTATAAGAGTGTTTATTTTATTTATGAAGAAACCTTAAATTCATTATGTCATGACAAAAATAATTGGTTGCAACTTTTAGATTGTATATCTAATAATTATCTTTATTCATTTTATGAGCAAGTGCTTATATACGCACAAAAGCCAACTGCTCAAGCAGTTAAAGAAATTGGTAAATGGAATGATGCTAATCGTTATGTTAATAAAGGAACAAAGGGAATAGCTCTACTAGCTGAAAGAAATGGTTATCCATATTTAAAATATGTTTTTGATATAGCTGATACTAATAGTAAATTAAAGAGAAAAGTTAATTTTTGGACTATTCCCTTTTCTTTTGAAAATGATTTAATATCTTCTTTACAGTTTTTAAATGAGAGTAACATTCCCTTTTCTACTTTAGCTGAAGCAATCGTTTCTAGTTCTAAAGTCGTTTCATCACTTCAAGATAATGATGTTTTGAGTAGCAGTACTGCTTATGTGATTTTAAAAAGATGCAATCTTAATCCTGAAGATTATATGGATTATAATATCTTTAATTCTATTAATCGGAATGATATTGTTAAATTAGGAGTTGAAATTAGTAATAATTCTAAAACTCTTTTATATTTAATTTATCAAGAAATTCAAAATATTAAAGAAAAAGAAATTGATAAAATTTATATATTTGAAAATAACTTTAAAACATTGTATGATGATAATAATGAAAGGAGCAATGATTATGAAAATGACTTACAGAAAAGTTGGCAATTACCAACTACCGAACATTACTCTGCCAACAGCAAAGAAAGTACTCGGAAAATACTCAATAATGAGGTTGAACTATCTGAAACAGAACAATCAAACATTGTATCAAGAAATGATGATGTCGGGAGAACTAAACCCACATTTGATAGAGGTTCAAACTACAGCGGAACAAAAATTGGAAGAATTGATACCAATTCTAATGGAACAAGAGAACATTACCGAAGAAATGAAACAGAAAAATCAAATGAAGTGGATACAAAAAATGAACCAAATAAAAGCGATGGCAGAGGAAATGATACTTCACGAATTGATTTACAATTAAATAATAATGAGAATGGCAATAGCAATTCTCTTTTTGTTTCTGATAAAAAGCAATTATCTTTATTTCAAGATAATGGAATTGTCAATTCAGAAGAAACAATACTCTCTGAAAAAGAAATAAAAGATGTAACTAACTATAATTTTAGGTTAGAACAGGTGGAATATAATTCACTTACCGATACAGAAAAATTTAAAAATAACATTGAAGCTATCAAGGTTTTGAAAATATGCGAAAAAGAAAATAGATTAGCTTCTTCTGAGGAACAAGATGTTTTATCTAAATATATTGGCTGGGGTGGATTATCTCGATCATTTGAAGAAAATAATGTTTGGAGTAAAGAACTAAAAGATTTATTGAATGAAGAAGAATACAATTCTGCAATGGAGTCAACTCTTACTTCCTTTTATACCTCTCCTATGATCATTCAAGCAATTTACAAAGTTTTTCTTAATGCAAATATAAAAGTTGGAAAAATTTTAGAGCCAAGTTGTGGTATTGGTAATTTTTTCGGACTTATTCCCGATGAATTTCAAAATAGTAAAATATATGGTGTTGAAATAGATAGTATTTCTTCAAGAATTGCGAAAAAATTATATCCAAATGTTAATATTATTAATTCAGGATATGAAGATACCGATTTTAAAAATGATTTTTTTGATATTGTAATTGGTAATATCCCTTTTTCAGACTATAAGGTTAATGATAAAAAGTATAATAATCTTAATTCTTTTATCCATGATTATTTTTTTATTAAATCTTTAGATAAAGTCAAAATAGGTGGAATTATTGCATTTATTACTACTAAAGGAACAATGGACAAAGAAAATTCTGACATTAGAAAATATATTTCTCAAAGAGCAAATTTATTAGGTGCTATAAGATTACCTGATAATATTTTTAATAATGCTGGGACTAGAGTAACAACAGACATTATCTTCTTGCAAAAAAGAGAGTTTGTTGAAGAAGTAGACTCTGAATGGTTGTATTTAGATACTGATATTAATGGCATTAAAATAAATAAATATTATGTGGAACATCCTGATATGGTTTGTGGTAATATGGTAATGGAAACAAGCCGGTTTGGTATGAGATCTGCTTGCAAAATAAATGATAGTTCTTCTTTTGAGAAACAATTAAATAATGCTATTTCAAAAATTAATATAGATTTATCTAATTATAGATTAGAAAAAGATGTTGAAGATGACGAGTTAAATTTCTTAATTTCATCAAATCTTAATATTAGAAATTACTCATACGTTTTAAATGATGATAAAATTTGTTTTTATAAAAATGGCAATATGTATCCTCAAGAGTTAAAGGTAGATACCCAAAATCGTATTAAACATTTAATTGAAATTAGAGATTGTACTCGTCTTTTGATTGATTTTCAAGTAAATAATTATAGTGATGAAGATATAAAAAAATTACAGAAAAAATTGAATACACTCTATGATAAATTTGTGAAAAAATTTGGCTTAATAAATAATAGAAACAATACTTCAGCTTTTTCTGATGATAGTAGCTTTTATCTACTTTGTTCTTTAGAAGTTTTAGATGAAAATAAGAATTTCAAAAGAAAAGCTGATATGTTTTTTAAGAGAACTATTAATCCTCACATATCTATATCTCATGTTGATACTGCCCAAGAAGCTTTAGCTCTTTCTATTTCTGAAAAAGCTCATGTTGATATTCAATATATGTGCGAACTAACTAATTTAGATGGCGAAAAAATAACTAATGATTTAATTGGACAAATATTTTTAGTTCCATCTTATGATAGTATTGAAACTTGGCAAACAGCTGATGAATATTTGAGTGGCAATGTGCGAGAAAAATTAAAAGTTGCAAAATCGTTTGCAAAGATTAATCCAAAATATGAAATAAATGTTCAATATTTACAAAATGTTCAACCGAAGGACTTGGAAGTAAGTGAAATTTCTGTTCGTTTGGGTGCCACTTGGATTCCAACCGATGTTATTGATGAATTTTTATATGATTTATTGGATACACCTCAATATAGAGATATAAATGTGAAATTTGATAAGTATTCTTCACAGTGGTATATTGAAAATAAAAATAGAGATAGAGGAAATATTAATTCAGAAGAGATTTATGGTACAAGAAGAATTAATGCTTATTATATAATTGAAGATACGCTTAATTTGAAAAACGTAAAGATTTATGATTATGTTGTTAATAGTGATGGAAAGAAAAAAGCTATTTTAAATATTGATGAAACATCTATCGCTCAAGCAAAACAACAAGAAATCAAAGAAAAATTTGTTAATTGGATTTGGGAAGATATGGATCGTCGTGAAAGATTATGTAAATTATACAATGAAAAGTTTAATAATATTCGTATGAGAGAATTTGATGGTTCTCATATTAGATTTGTAGGAATGAATCCTGAAATCACCTTAAAAGAGCATCAAGTAAATGCAGTAGCTAGAATTCTCTATTCAGGAAATACCCTACTTGCACATTGTGTTGGTGCTGGTAAAACATATACAATGGTTGCAGCTGCTATGGAAAGTAAAAGAATTGGGTTATGTCATAAAAGTATGTTTGTTGTTCCTAATCATTTGATAGAACAATTTGCTTCAGAATTTTTACAACTATATCCTGCTTCTAATTTGCTGGTTTCGACTAAAAAAGATTTTGAAGCCAAAAATCGAAAGATATTTACTTCTAAAATTGCTACTGGTGATTATGATGCTGTAATTATTTCTCATAGCCAATTTGAAAAAATACCTATAAGCATTGAAAGACAACAGCAATTATTAAAAAAGCAAATTGACGATATTATCATGGGTATTGCTGAATTAAAAAAAAGTGGTGGAGAAAATTTTACTATCAAACAAATGGTTAAGACTAAAAAACAACTTGAAACAAAATTAAAAAAGCTTAATGATACTTCAAAGAAAGATGATGTAATTTGCTTTGAAGAGCTAGGTATTGATAAACTATTTGTAGATGAAGCTCACTATTTTAAAAATCTTTTTTTGTATACTAAAATTCATAATGTTGCTGGTATTTCTCAAACCGATTCACAAAGAGCAAGTGATTTATATATGAAATGTCGTTATCTTGATGAAGTGACACATGGTAAAGGAATTGTATTTGCTACTGGAACTCCTATTTCTAATTCTATGGTAGAGTTGTATACCATGCAAAGATATTTACAGTATCCCGAACTTGAAAAGAGAGGTTTGCAAAACTTTGATGCTTGGGCAAGTACTTTTGGCGAAATAGTCAACTCTATTGAGTTATCTGTTGAAGGTAAATTTCGGATTAAAAACCGTTTTTCTAAATTTTATAATTTACCTGAATTAATTAATTTATTTAAGGAGGTGGCAGATATCCAAACTGCTGATATGTTAAATCTTCCAACTCCTAAAGCTGTATATAAAAATGTTGTTACTTCCCCTACCCCAGTTCAAAAAGAACTTTTGCAGGGACTAGTTGATCGAGCTGAAAATATAAGACATAATAAAGTTGATCCTCGAACAGATAATATGTTAAAAATCACTCTTGATGGTAAAAAATTATCTTTAGATCAACGATTATTAAATGATATGTTACCTGATGATGAAAATAATAAAACTTCAATTTGTGCTAATAATATATATCAAATTTGGAAAGAACATGAAAATGATAAATTGACTCAATTAGTATTTTGTGATTTGTCTACTCCATCAAATCAATTTAATGTCTATGATGATTTAAGAAACAAACTCATTTCAATGGGTATTCCTAAAGAAGATATTGAATTTATCCATAATGCCCAAACTGACAATGATAAAAGAAAACTTTTTTTAAAAGTTAGAAATGGTGAAGTACGTATTCTTTTTGGAAGTACTCAAAAAATGGGAGCTGGGACGAATTGTCAGGATAAGTTAATTGCTATCCATAATATTGATTGTCCATGGCGACCTAGTGACTTACAGCAACGTGAGGGACGTATTATCCGACAAGGGAACCAAAATCCTGAAGCATATGTATATAGATATGTAACTTCTGAAACTTTTGATGCTTATTTGTATCAAACTTTAGAAAACAAACAAAAGTTTATCTCTCAAGTCATGACTTCTAAAGTAGCATTAAGGAGTATGGAAGATATCGATGAAGTAGTATTATCTTATGCTGAAATTAAAGCACTCGCTACTAATAATCCTGAAATTATAGAGAAAATAGACATAGTCAATCAAGTTTCTAAGCTAAAGTTGTTAAAACAGTCTTACTTGAATCAAAAATATAGCATTGAAAGTAGAATTGCTAAATTTTATCCACAACAGATTGATAATTTAAAAATTCGTCAAAAAGGATTAGAAGAAGACTTTAAAATGCTCAATAATAATGAAGTTTCTTTTGATAAAATGGTTATAAATGATATAACGTACTATGATAATATGAAAGCTGGAAGTAAAATTTTAGAGTTATGTAAAAATTTTAAAAATCCTTTGCAGTTTGGGAGTTATAAGGGATTTAAAATTGGTTTGCAATTTGATTCTTATCATAAGGTATTTGTGTTTACTTTGAGTAATCAACTTACTTATAGAGTAAATCTAGGTACTGATGCACTAGGTAATATTACGCGTATCAATAATGTGCTATCTAAAATATCTAACGAGATTATTTTAAATCAGCAAAACTTAGATGAAGCTATAAAGCAACTTGAAATTGCTAAACAAGAAGTTCAAAAGCCTTTTCAATATGAACAGGAATTATCTGATAAATTAAAACGTCAACAAGAATTAAATTTATCGCTTAGTATTGGTTCATCTGATAATAATATTTGTATCGACGATAATGATGAAGTGGAATTGACTGATTATAAAAAGGTTTATGAAAGATAGAAAGGGTGTGATTATGTGCGATACAAACAAAGTTTAGAGGAAAAATTGTATAAGAAGCTATTAAATGATTTCTCAATATTTTTAAAACAGATGTTGCAAAATTCAAAAGAATATATCATAAATCATTCCGGTGAAATTTATGAAAAAAGTATAATTGTTAGAATGTTTACCCCACCTTATCGAAATATCTCTGTTAATGTTCTTTTAAAGTTAATTGATGATGACAACTCTTTAGAAACATTGTATGAAGCATTACTATTTTATAGAGTTTCTAGCAGTTATCCTTACGATTATATACAAAATTTTATTATTAAAGAGGATAATATGTGATGAGGGTTAAAGAAGACTTAGAGCAAAAATTACGTTCTAAAGTAAAAACAGAATTTAATGATTTTTTAAACTATATAACTCAAAAGGATTCCAAAGAAGTTATTAATTTTTCCTATCAACTTGTAATTAAAGAATTAATACTTTATATGTTTGAGGATAATATAGAAACTTTTAAAACTAGAGAATTAAAAACTTTTTTAAATTATGATAATTTGTTAGATAGATTTTATGAAGATTGGAAAATACGTGATGGTACGTTAGAACAAGACCTTATGGAGTCTTTATCTTATTCAATAGAAGAACTAATTGAAGCATCTGAAAAGAAAAAGAAAGTTCATGAAAGGTAGTGATCGTTATTGCATATTATTCAAAAGAAATAATTGAAAAAGTAAGGGCTTTAGATTTACTAACTTATCTCCAAAACTATGAACCTGATGAGCTAGTTAAAATATGCCGAGGTAATTATAGTACTAAATCTCATGATAGCTTAAAAATTAGTAATGGGTTGTGGTATTGGTTTTCTAGGCAAGTTGGTGGTAAAAGTGCTTTAGATTATTTGATTAAAGTTAGAAATTACTCTTTTACCGAAGCGGTTGGTTATTTAATTAATAAACTAGATAATGTCGTTGTAAATAATCAAGAAAAGAGCATTAAGGACATTGAGTTACCTCCTCCTGCTTCTAATAATACTATTGCTATTAATTATCTTTTAAAAAGATGTATTTCTAAAAATGTCATTCAAAGTTGTATTGATAATAAATTAATTTATCAAGATGTTAATAATAATGTAGTATTTTTAAGCTATGATAATAATGGTAACGCTTGTTATGCTATGATTAGAGCTACTAATCAAAGTCGTTATATGAGAGAAGCTATTAATAGTAATAAGGCTTTTTCTTTTCGGCTAGTTGGTGATGAGAAAAATACTAATCTTCATCTTTTTGAAAGTTCTATTGATTTACTATCTTTTGTTACTCTACTAGAGCTAGATAATAAAAATATAGAAGATCATTTTCTTTCTCTCGCTGGAGTTTATTCTAGCCAAAAAGAACAGTTACCTCTTTGTTTAAATTATTATCTGAATCAACATACTAATATAACAACAATATATCTTCATTTAGATAATGACGAAGTTGGTAGAAGAGCTACTAATGATTTAATTTTAAAATTATCTAAATATTATAATGTCATTGATGTTCCTCCAGCATATGGTAAAGATGTCAATGATTTTTTGTGTAGTAAATTTAAAGAAAAAGAAAGAGAAAGGTGATTATATGAGTATTAATTATAAAATGTTAAGTAGTATTTTATTAAAAAAGAGAGAGTTTATGAAATTATCTATTGAAGAATTATCTGTGTTATCAAAGGTTTCCAAGAAAGAAATTAATAAATTAGAAAATTCTAATGCAGGCAATATAAATTTAAGTAATTTAAAAAAAATATGTGAGGTATTAAAGATTGATTTTGAGAGTTTATTATCAATTATTAAAATTCCAAACAAAATGTTTGAAGTTACTGCTATGAGGACAAATAGAATTATATTTAAAGTTCAAGCTAGAAATGAAGAAGAAGCTATAAACGTTATAGAAAATTTTGTTTTTCGGTTTGGTTTATTTGACTTAAAAGATTTGAAAAATGCAACCCAGTTATATGAATTTAATGCTTTAGATATTAGTGAATCTACTCATAATATTTTCGCTAAGCCTTAATAGTAGCACTAGTATTTTGTATTAGCAAGCACTGAATATTTACTCCCATAAATATTCTTCAAGGGATTTTACTCCCCTATCCCCTATTGAAAGGAGTGTTATGAGAACAAGAAATATTAAAAAGCAATTTTGGCTTAATGATGAAGAAAATCAAAAGTTAAGAAAGAAGGCAAGAGTTACTGGTTTAAGTGAAGCTGATTTGTTAAGATTTTTGATAAACGATTTTCTTCCTAAAGAAAAGCCTTCCCAAGAATTTTATGAAGCAATAAAACAACTACGAGCTATTGGTAATAATCTTAATCAAATTGCAAAAAAAGCGAATTCTTTAAATCTTATTAATGAAGAGTATTATATGATTGAAACAGATAAGCTAAATCAATTTATTGTTCAAATAAAAGCAAAATATTTACTTCCTGAAAAAAGGAAAAAATAATTTTTTGCTTTTTCTATGCGAATTCATTATTTTGGTTACAAAAAACTTCATATTATACGATGTATGTATAATACATACTAGAAGGAGGTGAAAACATGGCAAGTAGAGTTTTACCTAATAGCCAAAATAGAATTACTCAAGCATATAGTTCTAGCCATTTAGCGGTAGATTTAGGTTGGGTTACTAATGAAAGTGAGAACATTGTAAAAGCTCATAGTTCAGGTACTATAATTGAATTGGTAGATGGAAAGAATAATAACCAAGGTTCTACTGGAGTAGAAGCATGGGGAAATTATATTTTAATAGATCATGGTAATGGTTTTAAAACTCGTTATGCTCATTTAGAAAAGAATACGTTTTTAGTATCTAAGGGACAAACAGTAAGTCAAGATACTCCATTAGCTACTATGGGTAATAGTGGAAATTCTTATGGTAGACATCTTCATTTTGAAGTTTATGAAAATAATGGTAGAATAGATCCAACTCCATATTTAACTCAAGGCTTCGATCCTATTCCATCACTTAAATATAAAGTTCATGATGCCACACATGGTTGGTTAAGTTGGATACCTATCGAGTTTAATCCAGGTACTTCTAGTAATGAATTTGCTGGTTGGGCAGGATATGCGATCGATGCTGTTCAAATATATAAGTATACGTATAGAGTTCATGATAAAGTTACTGGGAAATGGTTGTATTGGAATATAGGTGCAGGTGACAACAATTATGCTGGAGTAATAGGACATCCAATAGATGGTTTACAAGTGCAAGGCTTGGATTATAGAGTACATCTTAAAGGCGGAGGATGGCTAAATTGGATTACAACAGTTAATGATACTAGTATGGGTTATGCTGGAATTTTTGGACGAGAAATAGATAGAATCCAATTAAGATATAAAGGACCCATTGAAGTATAATTTTTTTATGTTAGAGTTGCTTTGATAAGCAACTCTTTATAAATATATTTACTTGTTAAATAAAGTATAGTATAATCAATTTATAAATATACTGGAGTGTATAAAAATGAAGAAATTATTATTATGTATGATTATTTTATTAATTACTGGTTGTGGTAATTCATCGATAGAACTAGATATTAATTCTGAAAAAGTACAATCGTTATATGAAATGGCAACGCCTATAGAAGATGCCACTATATTGAAAAATCTTTATGAAAATCCCAATACATTTGAAAATCAGTATATATTATCTATATCGATCAATAATTATCTTAATGAACAAAATGAGTTTATTGAATCTATCTCAAAAGATATTGTAGAAGAATATATTTATAAAATTTTTGGAGACGATATTTCTTTTAGACACGAAAAAGTTTATGTTCTTTCTGGTGATTATTGTGGGTTTGATTATAATGAAGAACTACATCAATATGAATTCTTGCATGGTTGTGGTGGGAATATGAATGAAAAATTTTATCGTAAAATAATCAGTGCAACAGAAGAGGATGATAAAATTATAATTCTAGAAAAGTCTTTATATGTTTATTACAATTTTGATTCAGAAATTTCTCATATTACAATCTATAATAATATAATTGATAAAAATATTATTTCAGAATATAATTCAGATTCAAGTAATGAATTAAATATTGATATAGAAGATTATATTGATAGTGCTAGTACTTATCAATATGTGTTTAAAAAAATTGATGATCGTTATGTTTTTGATAGTTTTAATCTTTTAGATTAGTAGTTGATGAACTGTGTTTTTACAGTTCTTTTTTTTGAGAGGAGTGAGAAATATTGCTACAACTGGAATATGGAAGGTAACTACTAGATTAGATAATGTTCTTGCATATATCATAGATAGTAAAAAAACAAGTGTTACTGATGAAATGGTACATCAATTGCATAGTGTTGATAAAATGAATGATTTAAGAGAAACTAATTGTTATGTAACTGGTATAAATTGTAACCCTGAAATTGCATATGAAGAAATGATGATGACTAAACAACAATTTAATAAGAATAGTGGAATATTAGGCTTTCATGCTTTTCAATCATTTGAAAAAAATGAAGTTTCTGCTGAACAAGCTCATGAAATCGGGGTTAAGTTAGCAAAAGAAATGTGGGGTGATCGTTTTGAGGTAGTAGTTAGTACCCACTTAAATACAAACCATTATCATAATCATTTTCTTATCAATTCTGTTAGTTTTGTTGATGGTAAAAAGTACTATGATAATAGAGTTAATTATGCAAGAATACGTGAATTATCAGATTCTTTATGCGAAGAATACAATCTTAGTGTTTTAAAAGAAAAGAAATGTAAAAGAAGTAATATAAATTATAGAAATTATTACAATAAGTACGTAAATAGTAACAATTATTATTCTGTTGCCAAAGAAGATGTAGATCGAGCTATCGTTTTATCCAATTCGTATCAAGAATTTGAAAGTCTTATGAGAATCATGAATTATGATATTATTTATCGTAATACTGATACTATTAGTATTAGACATAAAGATTTTAATAAAAATATTAGATTATCAAGAAGTTTTGGTAAAGATTATACTATTTCTAAAATAAAAGAACGAATTAAGTTGGAACATGATACCAAAATATCTTTTTTTAAAGAACGTAAATTTAATTATAAAAAATGTAAGGGATTAGCTGGGATTTATCTTTATTATTGTTATCTATTAGGTATGTTTTCTAATAAAAGACGAGTTTATAAAGTCCCCTATTCCTTACGTGCTGATGTTAAAGGAATGGATAGTATTTCTAAGCAAACAGAGTTGCTTGTAAGTAATAACATTGAAACTTATGAGCAACTTTTTTCATTTAGAAAAGATAAAGTTACTCAATTAAACAGTTTACTTACTGAAAGAACTAAGTTAAAGTCAAATAAGCTGGTTGGTACTAATGAAGATAAAATTGCATTTTTATCTTTACAAATAAAAACACTTCGTAACGATATTAAATTATGCGATAAAATTGAAGATAGAAGTATACAAATAAAATCTAATATAGAAGAGTATGAAAATGGAAAGGAAGTGGTAAAAAATGCCATCAGGTGATGCAGCTGATGAAGTAGTAAGAATATATTTAGAAGTTTGTGAAGCAACTATACGTCTTACAGGTGCAGGTGCAAAGAATGTCGCCGCTCTATTATTAGCATCTTATCAAAATAAGGGTACTACTAAAGGTAAAACAACTCTTAATAAAATGCTTAAATCAAATAGTGCTTTAAAAGTTTTTACAATAAAGAAAAATGATTTAAAAACTTTTCAACAACAAGCAAAGAGGTATGGAGTTTTATTTACTGCTCTTATTGATCGTAATAATAAAAATTATGATGGGATGGTTGATATTTTGGTTCGGGCAGATGATGCTTCTAAAATTAATCGTATTGTAAAGCGATTTGATTTAGGTACGATTAATGAAACTGAAATTGAAAAAGAAATTAATACCTCCCCTACTTTAAATGAAAAGCAAGCTAAAGAAGAAGTAAATAATAAAGTTAATAATACAATTAATGATGATATTTTAGATGATATTTTATCAACTCCTAAAAAAGAGGTAAATACTTTAAACCCGAATTCGCTCGGAATGGAAAAAAGCCCTCCATTAGAGCATTCATCAAACAAAGTAATGGGTGAATCTGTTAAAGAGAAACTTGAAGTAATTAAGGTTGAACTTAATACAGATTTAAAAAAGAGGGAGTTACAACCTAATAATAAGAACTTTAATTCAAAGAAAAAGAAAAGAAAAAAGAAAAAGGAAAGGTGATGAATTTTTATGAATATTGAAGAAATTTTAGGTAATCAAAATAAACAAGAATATGATAAAGAAGCTTATGCTCAAAAGAAATTTGAAGAACGAATGAACTTAAATAAAATGATAGATGATATGGTTGATAAGATAAAATTAAACCCAGATGATTTTAAGAAATATTTAGATGTTCAAGTTCAATTCCCTAATTATTCGGTATCTAATGCCCTTTTAGTTACTGCTCAATTTCCTGAAGCCACACAATTAAAATCTTATGATAGTTGGCGAAATGCAAGAGCTTACGTAAATAAAAAACCCACTTATGTGAATATTTTTGAGTATGGTGATACCTATACTCGTAAAGATGGTACTGTTGCCCCATCATATAATGTTAAAAAAATGATAGATGTTTCTCAAACATCTTTAAAACAAGTAAGAAAGGTATTTCAGAATTATGATGACAAAAATCTTTTGAAAGCTTTTCTAACTAATTCAAGTGCCAATATTCAAGTTGTGGATAATTTAGAAGATTTGGTAAAATATAATAGATCCGAAAATATGTTATATATTTCAAGAACATCACCAGATACAAAACAGTTGTTCAATACTTTATCAAAAGAACTTGCTAAAATGATGTTTGAGCCATCACAAGATTATAGAATAGATGAATTAAAAGCTGATTGTGTTTCTTATATGATTTGTAAAAGATATAACATAGATGTAGCCGATTATCAATTTAATAATGATGGATTAACTAATTTAGATACAAAAGATATAAAAACCGAGCTTAATAGTATTAAAAGTGCTTATCAAGATATGGAAAGTTCTATGCAAATAAGTTTAGATTCTATATCAAAAAATTCTAAGGCATATGAAAGATAAGTTGTATTTAGATAAATATCAACTTGGTATTATTATTAATGCTTTAATGTTGTTCAGAAATGAATTAATTGAAAAAGGAGAAGATATTACTCCGATAAATGAACTGATTTTAAAGGCTCTTGATATAAATAAAAAAAGATTTTCTTGTAGGGGAATAAGATAATGGTTCTTACTTTTATACTTATAGGAGCTATTTGTGTAATATGGTTAGCTTTAGTACTTGCCCCATGTATGAACAATGGTTTAATATCATTTTTAAATCAAATTTCAGAAGTAGACTATTTTAATATTACTTTTAGTAGTAATTCTATTAAGATAGTCTTTCTTTTTTTATTGGTTTATTTTTTGTGTATAACTTATTATTTATCCACAAAAAAAAATTATCGCAGAAAAGTGGAGTATGGTTCCGCAAAATGGGGTAATATTAAAAATATTAATAGAAAATACAAACAATCTGCTGTTTCTAATAATCTCATCTTAACTTCTCAAGTAAGACTTGGTTTAAATGGAATGAAGCATAGAAGAAACTTAAATGTTTTGGTTATAGGTGGAAGTGGAGCTGGTAAAACTAGATTTTATTGTAAGCCAAATATCATGCAATGTAATTCTTCTTATATTATATTAGATCCTAAAGGTGAGCTAATTCGTAGCTTAGGTAGTTTATTAGAAGAAAGAGGTTATAATGTAAAGGTTTTAGATTTAATAAACATGGATAAAAGTAATGGTTATAATCCATTTGTTTATTTTCAAACTGATAATGATATTCAGAGGCTTGTTACGAGTTACTTTAAGGCTACTACCCCTAAAAACTCATCTTCCAATGATCCCTTTTGGGATACTGCAGCTCAAATGCTTTTTTCTGCTTTAATTTATTATTTATGGTATGAAGCACCAGCTGAAGAACAAAATTTTGATATGGTAATGGAAATGCTACGTGCTGGTGAAGTTAAAGAAGATGATGACTATTATTTAAGTCCTCTTGATATTTTATTTAATCAACTAGAAGCAAGAGATTCAGAACATATTGCAGTTAAATATTATAAAAATTATCGTTCGGGTTCGGCAAAAACTTTAAAATCTATTCAAATTACTCTAGCCAGTCGATTAGAAAAGTTTAATATTCCTGAATTTGCTTTTTTAACTATGTTTGATGAACT
Source organism: Candidatus Caccenecus avistercoris (assembly GCA_018716965.1). GTDB lineage: Bacteria > Bacillota_I > Bacilli_A > RF39 > UBA660 > Caccenecus > Caccenecus avistercoris. The sequence continues at coordinate 20,049 of DVJF01000036.1, forward strand.
AAATTTAACTAGTATAGGTGAAAGAAAGACAGCTTTATTTGCTATTATTCCTGACAATGACACTAGCTTTAATTTTCTAATTAGCATTCTTTACACCCAATTATTTCAACAATTATTTTTTCTTGCCGATAATAAATACCATGGTAGTTTACCTATTAATGTCCATTTTGTGATGGACGAATTTGCAAATGTATCACTTCCTGACGATTTTGATAAAATTCTTTCTGTTATGCGATCAAGAAATGTGTCTGTTAGCATTATTCTTCAAAACTTATCTCAATTAAAGAGCTTATTTGAAAAACAATGGGAAAGTATTGTTGGAAACTGTGATACTTTTTTGTACTTAGGTGGTAATGAACAAAGTACCCATAAATACGTTAGTGAATTACTTGGTAAAGAAACTATTGATTTTGATAATCATAGTAAGAGTTTAGGACAATCATCTAGTTATTCTACCAATTATCAAGCTACAGGAAGAGAGCTTTTAACACCTGAAGAAGTGAGAATGTTAAATAATGATAAAGTGGTTCTTTTTATACGTGGGGAAGCTCCTATCATTGATTCTAAATATGATATTACAAAACACCCTAATTATAAAAATATAGCCGATAGTAATAAAAAGATTTATGAGTATGGCGATTCTGATAGAGCTATTGCCACTATATCTATTGATACTTCTAATAATAGCTCTAATTTAGAAACTTTTAAAGTTTCCGAAAATAGTGATTATTACTTAATATCTTCTGAAGAATTAGAAGATTTTTTTATGAAAGGAATGATGTGATGAATAAATTTAAAAATAAAATTTTAAAATATTATAATTGCTTTGTAGTTTTTGCTACCTCCTTTTCTTGCTTATGCTTAAATGTCTTTGCAGAAGAAGAAGATCCCTTATCTGTAGTTAATAATTTATCCGATTTTATTTTTACTTTAATGAGAGGTATTGGACTTATTGTAACTGGTTATGGTATTTTACAGATAGGATTATCTTTTAAAAGTCATGATCCATCTCAAAGAGCTGAAGCAATGATGGTTATCGGTGGAGGTATTATTATTACTTTTGCTAAACCTATTCTCAATATAATAATGGGTGGTTAGATGTTTATTGCTAGTAATTGGGTAGTTGATAATCTAAATAATGCTTTAAATACATGGAATGATAAATTAGCTGAAATTTGGAATTTAATTACTCTTTCACCTGACCAATTCAAAGATGGTGTTATTTGGGAAGTAATGACTAATATTTTTAATTCTTTACAAGCCATTGCACTAGCATTATTAGTTCTTTTCTTTGTGGTTGGTTTAGTCAGAACTTGTAGTTCTTTTACCGAGCTAAAAAAACCAGAACATGTATTTAAATCTTTTATACGTTTTGCTATTGCTAAAGGGTTAGTTACTTATGGAATGGAATTACTTTTAGCTATTTTTAAAATTTGTCATGGAGTTACAAATACAATTATTAATTCCGCTCATTTTGCCAGCACTAATCAAACTTTTCTTCCTTTAGAAATAATTACTGCAATAGAAAATTGTAGCTTTTTAGAGAGTATACCTTTATGGCTAGTTACCTTACTAGGCTCTATACTAGTAACTGTTCTTTCATTTATTATGATTATGACTGTTTATTCTAGGTTTTTTAAGATATATATGTATACTGCTATTTCCCCTCTTGCTTTTTCTACTTCTGCTGGTGAATCGAGTGATTTTGTTTGCAAAAACTTTGTTAAAGTTTACTTTTCAATATGTTTAGAGGGTGCAATTATTGTTTTAGCTTGCATCATTTTTTCCTTATTAGCTGGAACTCCTCCAGTTATTGACTCAAGTGTTAGTGCTGTAACTATGGTTTGGAGTTATATTGGTGAATTAGTATTTAATATGTTGATTTTAGTCGGTACGATTCGTTTAGCTGATCGTGTTGTAAAGGAGATGATGGGACTATGAATATAAAAAAAGGCAGAATAAAATTTGAAGATAAAGAAAGGTAGGTTTTTATGAATAATGATATAAAAAATGATATTGAAAATGTAATTAAAAATGATGAAAGCTATCATGATTGTGAAATTGATTATATTTTGATTAGAGATAATGATATTTATGCAGTAGCAAGTAACTATGATTTATATATTGAATTCGATTATGAAAAAGGTGCATTGCCTAAAGATTTTCGCTCTATAGGTGAATGGGCTTATGATTTCGATTCTTATTTTTTTGATTATCTTGAAAGAGGCTATAAAATTGCTTATATAAGTGATGATAGCCATTATAATTTGTGGACAACGATTGGTGAGCAATATCTTTATGAGAAAATGGACGAGAATCTTGGAATTAGAAAATATTTTGAATATTGTGATCACAGCAATATTACAAAAGAATATTTAAAAAACAGATGCAACTATCAATATGTTGATATTATGAAATATTATGACTATGGTCTTAAATTTATTAGAAGAGGTTTTAGGAATGATGAGCCTGTTGCTCTTGTAGAAAAGCATACCACTTACAAACATGAATATATTATTGGCATAAATTATTCTATTAAAGATAATAAAATTATTTGGGGAAATGGGTATTATTATGATAAAGATATTGAAAAAGCAAATAGAGATTTTTCCAAATTGTTAGTGGGTGGTAATTTAGTAGATACTTTCTCTGAAGATGATAAAACTTTTGATAATGGCAAGATTATTAATCACGGAGTTAGAGAACGAATTATTAACGATAACTCTAAAGAGGTACAGGCAGTTGCTTTAATAGAACAAACAACTAAAACGGGAAAAGATTACTTAGTTGCTATCAATACTAAAATAAATAATAATAGTATTGAATACGAATATGCAAGTCATTTTGGAAATGATAAAGCAACTGCAAGATTATATTACAATAAGGTTTTAGATAATAACTTTAAAAGTAAAAAAAGAAGTGAAATAGAAAGGTGATGATTAAATGGGTGTTGAATTAATTAAATCAATGACTTATCGTAATAATAAAGTTTATACTAGACAATGCAGTAGTAATGTGACTCCAAGATTATTTTATAGTATGGAACGTGTTGGACTTTCAAATATGTATCAAAAACTCGGAGAACACGAATTTGAAAAGTGGTTTTATATTCATTCCTTAATGCAAGGTAATTATAAAATTGTTGAAGGTAGTAATAAAATACTAAAAAGATTAAGTTATATAGTTAGTTTATTATATTCCGATAAAAAATATATTCAGTTATGTAATCAAAATGACAAAGCATATGAAAAATTAATACAAGCTAAAACTGAACAGGAAAAAAAACTTGCTTCTAAAGAACATCAAAAAACCAAAGAAGCTATGGAAAATTATATGTCTGATTTTTATGATGATCATATAGCTAGGATTAAGAGTTATACGTTAGAGAGGAGTAGATAATTTTGGAAATTAAAATTAATAAGGAAATAAAAAATTATTCAGAAAAAGTATATTTTGGACTTACAATGCGACAATTTATATTTACAATAATAGCTTGTGTTATGGCAATAATAACGTATTTTGTATTTAATAATATCTTGAATAAAGAATTAATATCTTGGTTATGTATTTTTAGTACATTACCATTTTTTTTCTTTGGCTTTTTTAATTATAATGGATTAAATGCTGAAATGTTTTTACTTGCTTTTATTAAATGTAAGTTTTTAATTCCTAAAAAATTAAAGTTTAAAAATTTTAATTTGTATTATGAGTTATTGGTGATGAAAAATGTTAAGTAAAAAAAAGAATAAAAGTAATAATAACTTTAGTTTTTCTATCCCTAGAAGTGTACAAGATGTTATTCCTGTTGTAAAAATTTTTGATGATGGTATTTTTTTAGTTGGTAAAGATACTTATACTAAATCTTTTAAATTTAGCGATATAAATTATGTAAGTGCTAGTAAAGCTGATAAAGAGGCTATCCTTTTAAAATATTGTGAACTTTTAAATAGTTTGGATATATCGGCAACTTTCAAAATTACTTTGCATAATCATACTCATAATAAGGCTGAATTTCAAAAAAATGTGTTACTAAGTTATCAAAACGATGATTTAGATAATTTTAGAAAACAATATAATGAAATGCTATCTTATAAAACTTTATATCAAAATAATATTACTCAAGATAGATATATTATAGTTACTATAAATAAAAAAACGATTGATGAGGCAAGAACTTATTTTCAACGAATAGAAGTTGAGCTTACTTCTTCTTTTTCACAATTAGGTTCTTCTCTTGAACCCATTTCTTTAAATAAAAGATTAGAACTTTTATATAATTTTTATAATCCTAACATTGAAGATTTCCAATTTAATCTTATTAACGAAAGAAAATTAGGACATAGTTTTAAAGATAAAATTTGCCCTGAATCTTTTGAAATAAAAGATGATTATTTTAAGACTGGTACTACTTTTGGTAGAGTACTTTTTTTAAAGAACTATGCTACTTATATGAAAGACTCTTTAATTAAAGAACTAACTGAATTAAACAAAAACTTAATGTTAAGCATTGATATTATGCCTGTCGATACTGCCCAGGCTATCAAAGAAGTAGAAAAAAGGTGTATGAATGTTGAAACAAATATTGCTACATGGCAAAGACATCAAAATTATAGAAATAATTTTAGTGCAGTTATTCCCTATGAACTTGAGCAACAAAGAATTGAAAGTAAAGAGTTTTTAAATGATTTAACTACGAGGGATCAAAAGATGTTTATTACTACTTTAACTTTAGTTCATTTGGCAGAAACAATGGAACAACTAGATAATGACACCGATACCTTAATAAATATCGCCAATAAATATTCTTGTCAGCTATCTATCTTGAGATACCAACAATTAGATGCTCTACAGACAGTACTCCCACTTGGAGTTAGGAACATTTCTGCTTTGCGAACTTTAACTACTGAATCTTTAGCTTCTCTTAATTTTTTTAAAACACAAGAGATAAGCCATAAGGGTGGTATTTTTTATGGGCAAAATTACATTAGTAAAAATAATATTATAATTGATAGAAGAAAGTTAGCTAATGGTAATGCTTTTATTTTAGGTTCTAGTGGCTTCGGTAAATCCTTTGCAGCCAAACATGAAATACTATCCATTGCATTAAGTGATTCTAATGCTGATATTATTATAATTGATCCTGAAGCAGAATACTCTAAGTTAATTGGTTCTTTAGGTGGACAGGTTATCAAGATTTCATCTACTAGTGATAATCATATTAATGCTTTGGATATTAATATGAATTATAGTGATAGTTCTAACCCTATTACCTTAAAATCTGAATTTATTTTATCTCTGTGTGAGATTTTATTAGGAACTCTTAACCCTATCCAAAAATCTATTGTTGATCGGTGTACTTCTTCTGTTTATAGAAATTATTTACAAAGTAATTATAAAACTACTCCCCCTACTCTTGTTGATTTTCATCAAGAATTACTTAATCAGCCTGAAGATGAAGCTAAAGATATAGCTCTCGCTTTAGAGATATTTACAAATGGTACTTTGAACACTTTTGCTTATCAAACTAATGTTGACCTTAATAAAAGAATAATAAGTTTTGATATTTCTGAATTGAGTTCTCAACTTCGAGCTTTGGGAATGTTAGTTGTTCTTGATTCAATTTTAAATAGAATTACCAAAAATAGAGCTAATAAAAGAAATACTTATATTTATATTGATGAAGTTTATTTAATGTTTTTATATGAATATGCAGCGAACTTCTTATTCACTCTTTATAAAAGAGCCCGAAAGTATGGGGCAATGATTACTGGTATTACACAAAATGTGGAAGATATCTTACAAAGTCATGTTGCAAGAACTATGTTAGCTAATAGTGAGTTTCTTTTAATTTTTAATCAATCATCTACTGATAAAATTGAACTCGCAAAATTACTAAATATATCTGAATTGCAAATGAGTTATGTTTCTAAAAGTAGTGTAGGAAATGCACTAATGAAAGTTGGTGGAGTGTTAATTCCATTTAATAATTTATATCCTAAAGGTGAACTTTATAAAATGATGACATCTAAAATGAGCGAAGTATAATGTTAGAAAATATTTCTGATAAATCAATTAAAACATTTGACAGAGCTACTACTTTTGCAGAAAATTATAAAGATAATATCTCTTATAAATATGAAGAAAGTAGTAGTTCTTCTAATGCTAATAATTTTGCTACTAATCAAACTGAAAATATGGTTAGTAAAGTAACTCATTCTACTGTTAATTTTGCTCATTCTTTGGGAAATATTGCAATTAGCAATGTAAAAAATAGCTTTTCTAATATTAAAAATGTATTTTCTACTAAAAAAAATTTAAAGACAGTAAATTATTTAAAAAATGTTGCTACTGTTGAAAAAGAAACAATAGAAATTGCCCAGCGAAATACTAGAACTTTCAGAAGTATAGTTAAAGATCGTATACGTAATATTTTAATTGCCACTAAAATAACTGGCATAATTATTAAAGCAATTTTCTCAGTTTTTCAATTTTTATTTTGGATTTTATTTGCTCTTTTTGGTATAGTTTTTATTGCTATTCTTTTTATTGCAATAATTCTTTTATTATTGTTCTCTATTTATGGAATTTTCTTTTCTAATGAGGAAATAGTAGATAATAATATTGTAATGCCCGAAGTAGTAGATATTTTAAATGATGAATTAGATAGTCAAATTGAAAATATAAAAGCTAGTAATGTATATGATGATTGTTATATAACTTATAATAAAACTGCATGGGAAGAGTTATTGGCAGTTTATGCAGTTAAAACGTATCATACTGGAAATAATCTTTTAACTGTAGATGATGTTGATTTAGAAGAATTAAAATCAATGTTTTGGGAAATGAATGTGATTACCTATGAATTATTGGAGGAAACTGATGATAATGGGAATATTTTTAATAATCTCTATATAAATATTGATGGTAAAAGTGCTTATGATTATGCTGTTGTATATAATTTTACAGATATTCAAATTAGACAATTAAACGAATTGTTAGATGTTGATAAAAGTATTTGGTTACCAGTTATTTATGGTGTAAATAGTAGCAATGAGTTTGTTTCTCTTGCTTTGGCACAAGTTGGAAATACTGGGGAAGAATATTGGGGTTGGTATGGTTTTGATTCAGAAGTTGATTGGTGTGCTATATTTGTATCATGGTTGGCTGATAAAGTTGGATATTTAGATACTTATACATTACCTCGATTTTCTGTGGTTAGTGATGGTATTGAATGGTTTAAATCACAGAATTTATGGGAAGAAAATACTTATACTCCTAATCCTGGCGATATTATATTTTTTGACTGGGAAGCTGATGGAAAACCTAATCATGTTGGAATAGTTGAAAGGGTTGATAATGACATTGTTTATACTATTGAAGGAAATTCTACTGATGGTATTTGTAGGCAAAAAGAATATTCAATATATAATGAGGTAATTTATGGATATGGCATTCTTAGATATTAAAAATCATTAAATAAAAAACTATGATGAAATTAGTTTTATTCATCATAGTTTTTTTTACCTTTATACGTCGTAATATTTCCATCATCAAGTTCTAATATTATATCAGCATATTGATTAATTTCATCACTATGTGATACTACAATTACACATTTTCCTTTATTAGCCAATTTTTTTAATTCTTGAAGTACTACTTTTTCATTTTTCTTATCTAAATTTCCTGTTGGTTCATCTGCTAAAATTATTTTTGGATCATTTGCTAATGCTCTGGCAATAGCAACTCTTCCTAATTCACCGCCAGACAATTCTTTTGGATAGTGGTCTATTCTATCTTTTAAGCCTAGGCTTTCTAATAGGCAATTTGCTTTATTTTTTCTATCTTCTTTACTGATATTGTGATTAATCAGCATTGGAAGTATAACATTATCAATAGCACTTAAATATGGATCCAAATTAAAATCTTGGAAAATAAATCCTATGTATTTCATTCGTAGATTAGACAATTCTTTATCATTCATTTCAGATACTCTTTTGTTGTTTATGTAGTATTCTCCACTACTACATTGTTCTATTAATCCCATAATTTTAATCAGAGTACTCTTACCACTTCCAGAATGACCTTTAATTGCATAAATTTTTCCTTCTTTGAATGTGTAAGTTATATTTTTTAAAACATTTATTTCTTTGCTTCCTTTTTTAAAGTTTTTGGATATATTTTTGAGTATTAACATATTTTTCTCCTTTTTCTTAAATAAATAATATTATATATTAGATTTATAAATTGAAATAATATTACTAATTGTAAAATATAAATGCTTTCTAATTTGATATTAATATTTATCATATTTAGATATATTTTGCTTATATTATATAACATAAGGCTAAATATTAGGGATAAACAAAATATAACTAAAATTTTAATATTATTTAATAAAAATAATTTTTGCTTGTTATATCCCAGTCTATATAAAATTTGATTAAAATTTTTATCATCATTAAAAATGTTTATTAATGTGATAACGTACAGAATTATGAAAATTATCAAAATACATAAAATAATTGCGTTCAATGTATATATTATAGTTACTAAATTTGAATTGGGAATCTTTTCGATTGATTCTATAATTCCATATTTTTCATTTAAACTTGTATTTTTTTGTAATTTATTTATGACTTTTTCCTTGTTTAACCAATTTTCCAAAGTTAATTTATATTCTCTTGAGCTATTTTCTTCTTTTAAAAGATTGTAAGATTTTTTTGAAATATATCCTACATTGTACAATATATTTTCTGATTCCTTTATGAAAAAGCTATTGTCATTTATCATTAAAATATCATTGTTTATTTTTTCTTTTAAGAAAGGTGATAATACAACTTCATTATCTTTTAAAGTGGTATCAATTTTTAGAATTAGAAATTCATTATTTGTTTCGATTGCTAGATTTTCTTCTATAACTTCTATTTCTTTTATCTTTTCAATTTCACTAAAATTGTTTTTATTTAAAATAATACTTAAATACGAATTTTCATATTCTTGTTGTAGTAAGTTATGATAATTTTCATTGATTCCCTTTATTAACCATATTCCCAGTAAGAATAACGTTATTAAAATAATATAAATTTTAGTTGTTGGTTTTCGTAAAAAACTTTTATATATTTGCATATTTATTCCTCTTAAATTTAAATTTTGTTATTAAAAGGAAGATTTTGATCTTCCTTTTAATTGACACTATAACTTTCATATAATGCTTGGCTTGTTCCGCCTGAGTAATAACTCATTTTAAATCTAACGGTTTTTCCATTACCTGCATTTGTGAAGATATTAACTACTTGAAGTGTATCTTTTTTTAGTGTATTTATCTGACTACTAGTATCAGAGTAGAAGATTAAGCCTTTTGTTTGTAATGTATCTTTAAAAGATGATGTTGTAGTTGTTCCATTATTACTAAAAGATATAACAACATTTTTATTTGTGTGTTTTGTTCCAGCAGTTGTAACAGAATCCCCTTTTGCCAGATAAATACCACCGCTTGTATCAGCATTAACAAGCATAAATACACTTAGAAATACTACACAAATTGTTCCAACATACATTAAAGTTTTTTTCATGCTTCCTCCTTTCTATTAATAATATTTATAAATATATTATTAACTGGTTTTTGTTTTTCTAATATTTATAGAGTTTATTAGAATAACTAGTACCAATAAAATTATATATATACAAATAATTAACAGATATGGAGGTATATAATTACTATTCTCAAAAAAATATGAACTTAATAAACAGTACTTTGCTAAATAAAATATTATCACATATATTATAAATGCTATTAACATTGAAATTATAGAAATTGTTAGCATTTCTAAATTAGATATGCTTTTGATTTCTGTATTTGAATATCCAATATTTTTTAGCATACTATAGTAATTTTTATTGTTTTTATTTTTTTTAATTATTAATAAAATTGTTATTAATACAAATATTATAATTAAAAATATAATTATTGCATTTGTTATATTTAATATTTGATTTATAGTTTCATAATCAATTTCTGCCATTGCTTGTGTTGCGTATCCCAAAGTGCTTAGCTGTTCTTTTACATCATTCACATTTTCGATTGAATCTACTTGAACAAAGTAGTCATAAATTTGATTATCTTGATTCTCTTTATCTTTAATCGCTTGAAAATCTTTTAAAGAGATAAAACATACATTTTTACCAAAGACATAATTATTAGAATCGTATGTATCTGTAATCTCAAATTCAATATCATATACACTAAATTTTGTCCCTATATATTCCTTTCCTTTTAGTATTTTAAAGTAATTCATTTCATTACTTGTTGTATTTGGATAAAATTCTATAGGACAAATAGCAATTCCCGTACTCTCATTAGGATTTATTAAAGTATTATTAGAAGTTTTAATATCGTTTGAATTTAAAATTGGTTGTAATTCAATGGTTCCATCAAGTCCATTTACTGCTAAAGTTTTAACTTGAGTTGGAAAATATCCCATATATTTTTCACTAGTGATTGCTTCAACATGATCAATGTTTGATATTTTATCTAAATCGTTGCTACTATTAAATACTGATAATCTTCTAAAGTATATATTATTATAGGACAAATCGACATTTTCTACGAAAAAATTATGTGCTGTATAAGTCAATAATAAGCTTATAAAAACAAGAATATAGGATATTATAATGAGTATATTGTATCTGTTTTTTATCCTTTTTTTTACTAATAAAAACCTATCATACAAATTCATAACATACCTCTTATTTTTTTAAATTATATAATATATTTTTCCTTTTGTCTATATATATTTTTCCTTTTTTAAAATTAGTTATAAAATGACTATAAATAGCATTTTAAAACATATTTATTTTTTTCTTTTTTAATTTATAAGAAATACAAAATATGGAAGTTTTTCATATTATTTTTTCGTTTGACTTGCCCAAAAGCCAGTCAACAGATATATTATAAGTTCTGGCAATGTCATAGCAAAAAGAGGTTTGTATAAGTCTAATTTTATTTTCGTAATTTGTAAATGTGGTTTTACAAGAATTAAGGCTACTTGCGAATTCCGTTACAGTCAGATTATAATCTTTTCTTATTTCTTTTAGCCTTTGAGCTATTATATCCATATCTATATCTTTATGCTTAATACTTTTGGTTTTGTTTGTTAATCCCAATAAATAATCAATGCTTATATTATAAAAGTTAGATAATTCATTCAAATACTTTAAAGGAATTAATCTTCTATTTAATTCCCAATCACAATACATTGTATTAATTATACCCAATTTCTTTGCTATTTCTACTTGTTTATAATCATGGTACGTTCTGATTTCTTTTAATCTATCAGATATAGGTGTTTTAATATTCTTCATATGATCACCATGTACATTTTACTTTTTAATTTTTTAATAAAGAAAAATATTGTACATACGTGGTCTTTGTGTTATAATTTTATTGGAAATAGGAGTTCATCATCTTCTTATTTCCATTTAACAAATCGCTTTCCATACAGCGAAAAGTTTACTTTCAAATATTTATTATTTGTGCTGAGTAAGGTACTATTTATTTTAGTACCTTATTCTTTTGGTGGTATATAGACAATTATATCATTTAGCTCACAGTTTAATACATAACAAAGTCTTGCTAGTATTTCTTTGTCAAATCTTACTACATTATCATTCATGTAATTATTTATTGCTCTGTGATGAATTCCTGTTCTTTTGACTAATTGTGTTCTTGATATGTTTTGTTTATCCATAATCTCTTTTAAATTGCATTTGATGTTTCCATAATTTACAAAACTAATTACTTTTCTCATGTTATTGTCTTTCATAGTGTCACCTCAATTTCATAAATATTTTATCATTTATACTGGATAAATAAGAGCCGGATAAATATACTGTATAAATATACACTAGGTGTTCCATTATTTTCTGAATTGTGTTAAAATATATTTGTAGTAAAAAAAAGAAATAACTGCAAATTATTTCTTTTGATCAACTCTTTTATAGTTGACTACATCTCTTTCGATAAGTAGCTGATATGGTTCGATTTTAAAAGTGTCAGCTATTTTATCAAAAAAATCGGAAGTAACATTTCTTTTAGCATTTTCTAATTGAGAAATATAAGCTGGACTAGATTTCATTTTTTCAGCTAACATTTCTTGCGACCAATTATTTTTATGCCTGAAGTAGATTATATTATTAGCAAGTAATTTTCTTGTCTTGTTTTTAATATTAATCACCTCCAAAGCCACTTCTTTAATTATTATGTTAAGTTTTTTGCTCAAATATGTCCATATTAAAGGTGGAAAGGTTTGTGTGCTAAATGTATTTGCTATTTTTCTAAAAAAATTTAAAATTATAATACTAGGAAAGGACCTTTTGAAATGAAAATAAGTATTAAAAGTGTTAGAAATGATTTAAAAAATATTGTATTAAATAAAAATTATGACTCGATGATTTATAGAATTGTAGACAATGGTTGCTTAGATTTTTTTTTAACTGATATTGATGATGTTTCTGTAACTAACCCTGTTACTAAAGAATGTATATCTGCTTATGAACAAGTAATAAAATTGTTAGATAGATTAGTTTTAGTATTAAAAAATGATTTTATTAGTTCTTTACCTCATCAAGAATTTATTATTGAAAAAATAATTGAATCTAATCAAGAAAAAGTTAGCAATTACCTTAAATTAAAATGCTGTCTAAATAATTCCGAATGTAATAATATAGTTTTAAAAAATGTATATGAAATAGCTATTAGTAATTTTTGTAAAAATTTAGAATATGTACCTGAATTAAAGAGTTTATTTCTTAAACTCGATATAGATCCTGATAAAAATTACAATTCTAATTTAATGAAAATTAAAAAGCTTCTAATTGATATTATTAATTGCAATCAAAAAGAATATCAAGCTATCTATCTCTTTAGTGATGCAAGATATGATATTACTAATGAACTAACACACAAAAATTCACAAGATGACTTTCAGTTAGCAACTAAAGAAATTACTAAAAATTATCAATTTAGATATTCAATTCTTTTAGATAATTATTATGTTAAAAAGAAGTATTTAAAGATATTTGATTAATCAAAAGCGGATAAGTGTGTCATTCCATACCAATTTTATAAAAAATTATTTTCTAATTTCTTAACATAGTTGGGTGGGCGGGAATACTTTCTTATAAAGCAGTTCTTTTTATCTCTTAAATAGATAGTTATTATAATGTTTAAATATATTTTTAAAATATGCATTAAAAAATCAAGAGTAAATAAAAGTAATTAAACTCTTGATTTTTTTGTTGTATTTTATGTCTTTTTTAAATGATATTTATATTATTTCTACTAGTTATTCTAGAACTTCACTTTGCTCATATGCTTTAGTATCATAATTATAAATCTTATTATTTTCTACTTTTCTAATACCATAATACTCACACATAGGCATTAGTTTTCCATCTACGTACGTTAAGAACAAAATATATTCATCACTTGAATTATTAAAGTCAAGTAAATTATTAGGACCAAATTCTTGAAGAATGTAATAATTTTTTCTTTGATTTACTGCCACATCTTTAAATTCATCTTCTCTAAGTGTATTTTGATTTTCAGAAATAAATTGTTGTAAGTCCATTAATCCACCAGTTCTTTCAATTGTGACATTAGTACTTAATGTTGTTTTTTCTGAATTATTTTTTAGTACTTCACTAACATTAAATAAAGTAGATGTTTTAATTCTTTCTTTTTCTGAATATGTTTTTAAATTTTTATTAAATGTTCCTATGAGAACTACGTCTGATTCTTCATAAAGAGTTTCCGGTGTAGGTTCAAAAGCAAAACTATATTCTGAAGATATAGTGTATAGATGATCATCTTCTACATTTTCTAGGAGTTCTTCTATTGTTGTATAAGTTTTGTTTTGTTGTACTTCCTTTTCTGTAATATCATTATTTTCTTTTTTGGAAAAAGTCTTTATTCCAACAGGAATTGCTATTAGAACTAACAAAATAACTATACCTAAAACTAAAATTTTTTTTCTAGATTTCATTTTAAACACCTCCTAATTTTGTTACTAGTCCTAGACTATCAATTTCAGAAACTGCTGTAGCTGTAGTGGTATTTAACCAATTGTGCATTACAGAAGCTGGATTATCTGGTTGATGTGCTAACCCGAAAACGTGTCCCATTTCATGAATAATTAATAATTTTCTTTTTGTTGGATTATCTCCATAATACTCTTGAAAGTAGTCTTCGTGAATATATATTTTACAATATAGCCAATTTCTACTTGGTGCACCAGTAGGACCTTGGACTTGAGTTCCACCCTTTATGAAAAAGTTGGTTACTCCATTAGTTCCATCTGATAAATTATTGTCCTTATAAAAATCCATAGGGCTATCTGTTCTTATATAAGTTCTTGTCATTGGATATAATGGGTTGGTGTGATATCCTGTATGAAACCAGTTTTGAGCGGCTTGGCTTATTGCTGAATTCCAGATTGAAGATGTATCAACTATATAATAATAAGCAGCTTGTCTGTAATTCCAAGTCCAATCATATTCATAAAAGTAATACGTAAAGTATCGTGGTTGTGCTTCAAGAGCATTTACGTTTTTGGGAATAATTATACAAAATAGACTAATTAAGCAAGCAAACAACAATTTTCTTTTCAAGATTATCCTCCTTTCTATATGTATTCCAATAGAAATGGATAGTTGTCAACTGCTACACATCATATAAACTCAAAACATTTCATATCGTTGCCTTATATATATCATAGGTATTGTATAAAGTCAAGTATATTTGTATATTTTTGCACATGGTTCGACAAGATTTTCATATTATATTGTCTATAATAGTTACAATAAAGCGATTGTTGACAGATAATTGCTAATAATAGAAAGTGTGAGTCGAGTTTAAGTTGTTTTTGTAACTATTATTACATTGACATCTTAGAGTAACAATCAGCTTATCTAGGAACGATGCCTATGATTAAGCTGTATCCTAAACTTAATACTTTGCTTTTAAGAGGCGATTATATTCCTAATTGTAGGGATATAGTCGCCTCTTTTTTTGATGTTTGGATAAGACCTCCTCCTTTTCAATTAAATTTTGAAAATTTGGTTGATTAGGAGGAAATATGAAAAAAATACCAATTAGAAATAAAAGTAAAGATAATCCTTATACTTTAAAATTTAATGATGTTAAAAACACTTATGTAGTTGAATTTAAAGATAATAAAAATATTTTACATAATATTGAAATTTCGGATAAAGTTTATGAGGCATTTAATCAATTTGAGCTTGATGATGTTTCACAAATACATAAGTATCAAAGGCATATAGAACACTCAGAGATTTATGAAGAAACCTTAAATTCAAGAGCTATAAGGAAAGAGTTATCTGTTTATGAAATTGTAGAAAATAAAATTATATCTGAAATACTCAAGGAAGCTATTGATATGTTACCTGAAATTCAGAAAAGAAGAATTATAAAATATTTTTTTATGGATAAAACGTATGAACAAATCGCTTCTGAAGAAAAATGTACGAAAATTGCTGTTAAATATAGTATTGATCGTGCATTAGAAAAAATAGCACAAAATTTTAAATTTTAGACTTAACTTTTTATGTTTAAGTGGCTAAACAAGTGAAAGAATAATTTTTATTCTTTCACTTGTTCTTTTTGGAACGTCAGTTCTTTGAAAACTCTATATACTTAGTTGCCAAATACATTCCTATTATTATTTGATGACAAATAAGCACTTTAGTAGGTACGCTTGCGATTAATACCTGACTATAAATATTGGGTTGCTCCTGATAATGCGATAACAAATAATAGGTATAATGATACTTTCGTATAGCCATAGATACAAGCATTGGGTACGACTCTGTGAGAACCACAGTTGAGGTGAAATTCCTATGGAGCTATCTAGCAAATAGCCATTTGGTAACTCCCTGTGTTAAGGGGTAGATATAATATTAACACGTGTATAATTGAATGATTAATATTGGTTGGGGTTTATATGGATAAATATTGTTTATATTTTAGCGAACTTTATTAAACAACCAATATTAAGTACATATTAAGAAAGGAAAATTATGAAAAAATATGAAATTAAAGTTCAAGAAATAAAAACAACAATTTTTGAATTAAGTGCAAAAAATAAAAAAGAAGCACAGGAAATGGTGGAGGAAATAATTTATAATACATATATTTTAAATTTAAAGGAAATTAAATCTCATAAAAGTATTTATTTTGATATTAGAAAAATTAAAAGAGGTATAAGATGAAAAAACTTGTTAGAGGCTCTATTTTTTATGCCGATTTAAAAGGTAGTCTTGGTAGTGAGCAAGATGGTATTCGCCCTGTTTTGGTAATACAAAATAATACAGGTAATAAATTTAGCCCTACAACTATTATTGCTTCTATTACCACAAAAAATGAGAATATACTTCCTACTCATGTTTTAATTAAATCTTTTGATAAAATGAAGTATGACTCTATAATAATGTTAGAACAGATTAGAACAATAGATAAATCGAGATTAAGAGGTTTTGTATGTTCTTTAAAACCTGAACAGTTAGTAGAGGTAGACCGTGCTTTGGTAATGTCATTAAATATTAATGTTAAACAGTTAATATAAATTTTGTCAAATCTATAAATTAGAAAAAAGCTAAAAATTTGTACATTGGTAAAAATAAACAGAATTTTGTATTATGCTTTTGAGATACAATTTCTGTTTTTATTTTGGAAAGGAGGAACAATGAACAAAGAAAACTTTTCTCTTGGAGAGTTAGTTTTTGAAATTGGTTGTT
Source organism: Candidatus Caccenecus avistercoris (assembly GCA_018716965.1). Taxonomy (GTDB): domain Bacteria; phylum Bacillota_I; class Bacilli_A; order RF39; family UBA660; genus Caccenecus; species Caccenecus avistercoris. The sequence continues at coordinate 36,861 of DVJF01000036.1, forward strand.
TATTAAAAAAATATGAGTTAAGTAATGCAAAAAGTAAAAATGAGAGAAATTTATTAAAAACTAAAGAGGTTTTAGAGCAATATCCACTATTAACACAATATGGCTTAGAACAAGCTATTAAAGAAGAAAAAATCCCAGTTATTAAACGTGGGCGATTAAATTTTTATGATAGTCGTGATATTGAAAAATATATTGATAATCAAAAAACAACTGGAAGTGATTGTATCTCAGAAAAAATTAAATATGTTTAGGAGTGATACAATGAAGTTAAAAAAAGATGAAAGACTAAAAAATATTATTAAGATTAGAGATGGAGTCTATGAAATACAAATCAGTAATGGTACTCGAGATGATGGCAAACGTGATCGTATTACACAAACTGTTTATGGAACAGAAGAAGATGCAATAAATGTTAGGGATAAACTCAAAGAAGAATTGAAATTAAAAAAGTCTAAAGGGCTTAATACTTCCAATAGTGGTTATACTTTTTTAGATGTTGCTAAAAAGTTTTTGAACGATAAGGATTATGGAAAAAGAATAGGTACTACTCTTAAAGGGTATAAGGGATATTTAAACAATTATATTATCCCTGAAATAGGTTTTAAGAAAATCAGGAATATTAAAGAATCAGATTTAAAAGCACTTTATGATAAAATGAAAAAGACTAAAGCTAGAAATTCTAATAATTTTTTAAGTGGTACAACAATTAAACATTGTCATACATTGATAGGTACTATTTTTAATTATGCAATTTTTAACAAAATGACACTTTATAATCCTGCTGAATATGTTATAAATCCCCCTACTTTTGATACTGAAGAAAGAGAATACTATGATCATGAAGAGATTGCTCTAGCACTTAGTTACTTAAATAAATTGCCAGAACATAAGAATGGGGTTTCTGATAAAATACTTCATTCTCAAAACATTCGATTTAAAACAGCTATAACTATTCTTTTTAATAGTGGACTTCGACGAGGTGAATTATTCGGACTAAAATGGAAAGATATTAAAAATAAAACCTGTGTTTTTAAAATTAAACGTGCTATTGCAACTATTGATGCTGAAGAATTTGATGAAGAAGATATTATTGAAGTTTTGCCTAATGGTTTACTTTGTAAGAAATTAAAGAATGATTATAGTAGAAGGGATATTTTAATGCCTACTTTGTGTTTTAGTTTATTAGAAGAATACAAACAAGATCAAATAAACTGTGGTTTTTCTGTTACAGATGAAGACTACATATTTAAAAATTTACGAAATAATTGTGTTTGGAATCCTAATAATTTAACAAGAGAGTGGAGTTTGTTTATTGAGAGATTTCATTTGAAAAGTATAGATATACATGATATTAGACATTCTCATGCAACTGATTTATTAAGTATGGGAGTACCTATTCAAGATGTTTCACGTAGACTAGGACATTCTGATATTTCTACTACTTTAAAAATCTATGTTCATAGTAATTTAGGGCAGGATAAGCATATAGTGGATTTACTTGAAAATCAATATGTTTCTAAGGTACTTAATACTAAAGTTGTTTTATCTTTTATAATTGGAAAAAATTTGGCTACTGAAGAACAAATTAAAGAAGCAGTTAAGTATATAACTGGAATAAATATAAATGAAAATAATAGACTAAAATTGCTCTCTATATGCAAGAATTATGTATTAGATGAATATGACTATTTAAAAAATGTAACCACATTTATTGATAGTAACTCAGATGATAATATTATTGATTCATTTGTTGGTTTGTTGAATAATATGAAATTAGATATATTTAAAATAAGACCAATTAATTTTAAAGATACTTTTCGTTATGAATAGTATTTTTTAATTGTTATTATTTCTATTTTATGGTATAATATTCATGTCAGTTAGGAGTTAAAAGGTTAATTGTTAGTTTCTGAAACTTATAGTTAGGCTAACAAGTGATGAACTGCCAATACAACTGCCAGTTGAATCAAATTTAAACGACGTGATAAGGGTTAGGTTAGAAATCTCATTAAGTGAATCATATTGATTCATGGTGGTTGGAGGAATTATAGGGAGTCTCCAAAACTTTAGTTGGGAGTTCGATTCTCTCATCCCCTGCCAGAATGCAACTAACTCGAACTTTTACTTCTTTGTAGGTGGGTTTGCTGTTAATATAAAACTTGATACATCAAGTAGAAAAGACTAACAAATGCTGTTGGTCTTTTTTAGAGTTTGGATGACATTAAGAGTAATTGCTATTTGTTTAATGTCTGTCTGAATGGTATCTAAAGGAAGAAAATAAATTAGTTGTAAAGTTTTGAGGAAATATATTATGGTTTCTTTTTTCTTTGCAATGAAAAAGAGGAATTAATCCTCTTAACTTGCTGTTAACATTACGTTTATATCTCTTTCACGGCCATTTCGAAGAATGGTTAAAGTCATTTCATCTCCAACATTGTGTTTATATAAGTAATATCTTAAGTAAGCACTTGATGAAATATCATGACCATCTACTTTGGTAATAATGTCTCTTATTTCTAGACCGGCAGCAGCGGCAGGACTATTATCTTCAAAGTCTGTTACGATAACGCCACTTGTTACATTTGCTTCTCTAATAATATCATAATATTCACGATAGTAATAAGCTGATGTAACATCTAACATATAAATTCCTAAATATGGTCTTTCTACTTCATTTCCACTAATTAGTTGTTCTGCATATTCAATTGCTGTTTCTATTGGTATAGCAAATCCCATACCTTCAATAGATGAACTAGCAAGTTTAATAGAAGTTATACCAATTACTTCTCCATTAGAGTTGGCAAGTGGTCCACCACTGTTACCACTGTTTATGGCAGCGTCTGTTTGAATCGTATTTACAATCATTGGTGTTTTGGTATTACCACTAGTAAGTTCTACTTGTACAAGTCTATCTTTTCCGGATACTATACCTCTTGTTACACTCCATGAATAAGCGCTATCTAATGGTGCACCTATAGCAAATACTGTATCACCAAGTCTAGCATCTTCACTACTACCAATTTCAGCAATAGATATGATATAGTCTTCATCTACTGATAAAACCGCTACATCGGAATAAACATCTGCTCCTACAATATTCGCTTCTACTATTGTTCCATCTGTAAATGTTACATAAACATCGTCCGCATTTTCAATAACGTGATTATTGGTTAATAGGTATGCTGTTTTATCTTCCGTTTTGTAAACAAATCCTGTTCCTGATGAATATGCTTCTCCATTTACATAAGTATTAACAACTACAACAGCATCGTATACTTTATCAACGGCATCAGCAATACCTTCATCTGTTACGGTAACATCTCTTTCTACTTTCGTAATAGTTTCTCCTATTACATTGGGAAATAGATAAAATATTCCATATAGGAAAAGCATTCCTAATAGAAATGTAACTATTAATATAATGCCATTTCTTAAAAACGTATTTTTTTTCTTCTCAACCATTTTAATCCATCCTTACTATATCTTTAAAATTTTTAGGAAATCCCATTCGATCTAATACTTTATCAATACTTATTGTGTGAAGTCTTCCAGATAAATAATCAAGTTCATAGGAGATTTCATTTAACATGTTATGGAAATTGTCATTTCTAAGAAGCCTTTTTAAGATTATGATTAAAGCAAATAAATCGTTAATACCATAAATATATTCCCCATTCATTTTAGGAATATGTAATAGTTCATGATATTTGGTTATAGGAATTTCCTTTTGTGTTTTGTGTTCATAACAGATATCTTCATGAGCACATAAATTACGATAATTGGCTATAATAGGAAGATAGGTTAATAAACTTTCGATATCCACATTAAATAAATCAGCTATTTTTTCTTGATCTTCTGGTTTTAATATGGTGTATAACTCTCCTACTATACCAAATGATAGCACTTTTACAACGACCCAGAGAGGAATATAACCATAGTTACTTTGATAGTGCTTTGTTGCTGAGTGTTCTTTTCCATTTACAATTATTTGCCTTTTTACTTTTTTGACTAAATCATTCACTTGGCGAGTTTTTTTGGGGTCCGTTGTAAAATTGCTAGGATTTAAATATTTTTTCTCTTTAAATCCGTATTTGCGGGATAACTCATATGAAAGAATACTCTTTATGTTATTTTCTAAGATTAAAATATTTTTAAATAAGATATTTCTTAGTTGTCTATCAAAATAAAATAAAGCGTATATTTCTCGGAAGTTTGTCCCATTTATAAATGTTTTGTCTTTGTTTGATTTATAAAATAGGTATCTATAACCATTAATGAAAAAATAGTTTTCACGTAATAGAATATTTTTGACATATTCTTCATCGTCAATAATTAAATTTTTTCCGCGTAAAATACTTACTTGTTCATCTAATGTCTTAAATATTTTTTCCATAGTATTCACCTATTATAAATTATATCACAAAGAACAGCTATATTGTAAAAAAGTTACTTGTTACAAATGTTAATATTTTGTGAAAGTTTGGTGAAGTTAGAATTTTGTGTTATAATTAATTAAGGGGAGATAATTATGAGTGCTACATATACACATCATTTATTTACGAAGGATGTTTATAAATCTTTAGATACTAACATAAAAGAAAAGTTAGATTCTGATATTTTTAATTTGTTTGGTAAAAGTTTTGATGCGCTATTTTTTTATAAACCTAAATTAGGAAGTTATGCTCATAATCATGAAGCTAATTTGTATTTTGCTAATATAATTTATTATTTAAGAGAACATCATGAGACACGAAATAGAGAGTTACTTTCTTATTTATATGGGTCTATTTGTCATTATGTTATGGATAGTACCGTTCATCCATTTACCTATTATTATAGTGGAAAATATGATAAGAAGAAGAAGACTACTCATAAATATCGGGGGCGTCATGATTATTTAGAATTAATGATTGATGCTATTATGTGTCAGGATAGAAATAATAAGAAGATTTATAAAAGTTCTATTGGAAAAGAAGTTTTTCCAAAATTAAAACTTACTTCTAATTTAAAAAGTGTTCTTGACCAAGTTTATTTGGATACTTTTCATGTTTCAAATGGTAGTAAATTATATTTAAAGGGTTACCGTAATTATAAATTTATTTTTAAGTATTGTATGCAATCTAGATTTGGTATAAAAAAGAAGATATATCAATTTATTGATGTTACGCATATTGTTCCTTCTATAAAGTTGCAGAATTTTTGTTATCATGTTTCTAAAATTGATTATAGTGTGTTAAATTTAGAACATAAGAAATGGTATTATCCAGTGGATAAGAAAATAAGTTTTCATTATTCTTTTTATGATCTTTATGATGTGGCCTTAGTGAGAGCTAAAAAGATTATAACTTTACTTGATCAAGTAATAGATCAAGATGAAGTAAAGGTTAAAAAAGCCATCAAAGAAATTGGAAATTTAGGTTATGGAACGGGAGTAAGTGAAAAAAGAAAAGTTACCATGAAATATTTTGCTAATTAAAGTAGCTTATTAAAGCATCTTTGATTAAGATAGCTAGTTTTTGTTGGTATTCTTCGGTAATTAACTTGCTTTTTTCACTAGGATTAGATAAAAAACCACATTCAATTAAGACACCAGGAACATTTAGTTTATCATACATGTATGTTTTACTGGGAATAGGTTTTATTTTTCGGTCAGTATTTAAATTGGTATTTAATGTATTTTGGATAATAGTAGCTAGATTTTCTGTATCCTTATTATCATAGAATACTTGTGGACCATAGTAAGCACTATTTGTTAAATAATTTAAATGAATTGATAAATAAATATCTGCCTTACTATCATTAATAAGATTAATGCGATTATCAAAGTCGCTTTTTTTACGCCATCTAGCATTAGGGACAGATAAGTCATAATCATCATTTCTCGTTAATATTACTGTAGCTCCAGCTTTTGATAATTCTATTTCTAAAGCTTTACTGATAGCTAGATTTATGTTGCTTTCATAAGTTGTATCACTAATAGTTCCGGGGTCTTTGCCGCCATGTCCGGGGTCGATTACAATTATTTTACCACTTAAGGGCATAAGAGCATTTACCTTAGTGTTAATAAATAAGGCAGATAAAAGAAGCAATATTAAAATTACTATTTTAAATTTTGTTTTCATATTACATTATATAAAAAAATAGCCTTAGCTATTCTTTAAAATTTCATTTATTTCTTCTTGATTTCTTTTGTTGTATCCTACTAGCATTTTGTCATTTTTGTTACTAATATTTGTAATTATTTCTTTTATTAACTCACTTGATTTTTTAAAAGCATCTGTATTTAGAATGTGATAGGTTTTACCATTATTATCCATTACAAAGATGTTTTTAGCGGTTGTAATACCATATTGTTTTACTTTATGTTCATATATCCATATTAAATTGCTATATTTTAAAATATTTAGACCACTTGTGAAGCTGATTAGATAATTATTGGTTAATATTAAATGGTAATTGCTGTAATATTTGGCATCATCACTATCTAATTCTTGCTCTAAAGTATTTAGTTCCTCCTCTGTTAATTTTGATAATCTTTTTTTAGTTTTTACTTTTTTAGTAATAAAGATGATTAGAAATATTAAAGAGATGGAAAAAGGAATAATGCTTAGAAGATAAAAGCTGGAATTTAATTTTTTTAGGGATGTATTGTTTAAGTATACTTCTCCAAAATAGTTATTAAAATTATCCATAGAAATTTGGTCTTCTTCTTCAAGTCCATCATTATATACTTCTATAGCTATTTCTTTTACTTCTTCAGGAATAGCTGTAGTAATACCATAAATTGTTAGAGGATCTTCTTCTAATCCCTCTACATTTAATTTAGCATATAAATCATTACTTAAATAAGCAATATAAAAATAGGTACCATCAAAAATGATGTAAAAAGCCTCTTTATCTTCATCTTCATATTTGGCTATAGAATATGGAGCTTGGGCAACATTTAAGTAGGCATAAGCCCCTGTTTCATTGTTTTTATTTTCAATTATATCATTTAAATAATCATAATTTGCTTCGTTCTTTCGGTTTTCATAAATACCAAAAGCGATAAATAGTGCTCCTAGTACTAAAAAGATTATAAAGATATATAAGCTATTGTTTAGTTTTTTGATTTCTTTTTTTAAAGTAATATTTTTTATTTTTTTCATATAATATCTCCTCTTTAAATGTCTATATATTAACACAAAAAAGGCTTTTTGACAAATTTTTCACTTGTTTGGTATAAAATGGTAATATTTTGGACATAGCAATTGATTTCTCATATAAAAATATGTTAAAATTATATCGGATATAATTTTGCTATATATAACATGAGATTTCGTATGAAAGGAGATCTTATGTTATATATTAAAGAAACGAGAGGCGATATCTTTGAATTAATTGGTGCTAATGTCCGATATTATCGTGGTCTTTATAATCTTAATCATCCTAATAATAGAATAAGTCAAGCCAAAATAGCGCATATGTGTAATGTTTCAACGGGATTAATTGGTTCTTTAGAAACTGGGAAAGTTCAAGGAATTAGTATTCCCGTACTTTGGAATATCTCACAAATTTTGGGTGTTAGCATTGATAAGTTTTTTGAAAATCGATAATTTCTCTTTCTAAAAAAACAGATACATTATTGCGTATCTGTTTTTCTAATAATCATTTCATCATCTTTTGTATATAAAAATTTCTCTTTGGCATATCTTTCTACATATTCAGGGTCTTGAAGTTTTTCTACTTCGGCTTTTAAAGCTTCTTCGGTATCAAGTAGTTCTTCATAAGAACTTTCTAGAAGAGTTATTTCTTTTTTATTTTTCATAATTTTAAGCCAGTCTGGGAAGATATTAATACAAGTAAAGCCAATTATGAAGATAAAAGCCATAATAAAAAGCGTTAATCTACGTCGTTCTTTTTTGGTTACTTTGTGTTTTATTTTGATCACCCCTATTTTTTATAGTATAACATTTCTTTTTTATTTTTTCAATAAATGAGCGACATTTTACATTTTTTAACATTTTTTGAGTGAGTTTTAAATTTGTAAAAAAGCCTAAGGTAATCATAATAAAGAAATAAAAATGGAAAATTCCATTATTTATTTTAAAGATGATAATAATATATAGCAAAACAATATTATACATAAATAAAATGGTAATTAGACTTTGATAAAATCTCTTTTTGTTTTTGATTAGCTTATAATTTAGTTTCATTAAATAGTAAAATATAAATCCATAAAGAAAAGAGGCACCTAATGTTATTAGTTGGAGAGAAGCAGGCATTATTTAAATAATTTGGAAATAATACTTTCTTCTTTGCCTTTTTCTTTGTTATCTAAGTAGTTAAAACCATTAATTTTGCCTTTTATTTTGACATTGCCATCATGAGTATCTAGTTTCATTATTTCTAAGTTTGTTCCTTTGATTAAAATAACGCCCATGTTACTTTCTAGTAGAAATTCTTCGGAATCAAAACTAGTTATCTTTTTAATACCAGATAGTGATATTTCTCTTCTATCAATTAATTTTAATTCATGTGAACCAAATTCTATAATCTCTTTATTTTCCATAATCATCATCCTTTGTATAAGTTTATGCTTTAAGAATTCTAATTATGAAAAAACTTGGTTTCCCAAGTTTTATTCTGCTTCGTTATATGCTTTTATAATAGCATCTTCGAACATTTTACGTACATCTGGATTAATTGGATGAGCGATATCTCTGTATCCACCAGTAGCCGTTTTTCTACTAGGCATGGCTATAAATAAACCATTATCTCCTTCAATTATTCTGATGTCATGAACAGCAAAAGAATCATCTAATAGCACTGATGCTATACCTTTCATTCTTGAGCCCTCTTTTTCGATCTTGCGAACGTTTACTGATGTAATTTGCATAAATATTCTTCCCTTCTAAGTTTTTCAACTTATTTATATTTTATAGCAAAATCTTCCAACTTTCAAGTGTTTTACATGTATTTACAAATATTTTATTTTAATATCACCTGTATAGACATCACGGTACGTAAAACTTTTTTCACTTCCATTCTCTAAAATTGTGAAAATGTTGGGATATATGGCATTGATTTTACCAGTATATTCACTTGTTTTACCACGCATTCCAAATACTTTTATCGCAACCGTGCGATTTAAATTTTTCTTAATTTCTTCTTTTACTTTTTCGGTGTTCGTAATAAAACCTCCTATCTTGGGTAACCTACATACATGAGACCATTACATTTTAATCCTCCTATACCATTATGACCATATTTGGTTTTATCAAGTAAGCTTATTAGATTTATTTCTTTACTTCTTTCAGTTAAAGCAAGAGTTGTGGCAATAATCGCTGGGTCAAGGGCATGAATATTTATTCTACCGGGGCTTGATGCAAAATTAGCACCAGCTTTAATTAATTCTTCATAATTACTTTGACATGCTCCGGCAATAATAACTAGTTTTTCATGAGAAAACTCATAGTTTCTAGCTACTTTAACGGCTTTAATAAAGTTGGCAGAATTTTTATAATTTTTTAAGTCATCTATTCTTCCTTTTTTACGGTAATAGGCATCATGACCTGTAATAATCACTATATTGGGTTTGAATTCTCTTAAAAGAGGGAGTATGGCTTCATAGATGTGGCTTTCGTTTATTTTTCTTCCAACAGCGAGTACGCCTTTTTTTTTATAAAACTTTAGACATTTTTCTAAGTATTCTTTATCCCCGTCAATATGTAATATTTTAGCTGGTAAATAGAAATAGTCGCTTCTGTCTTCTGGTAGTTCTGGAGTTATAATTTCGTCTGTTAAATCTAGAGTATCTTTTTCTAAAAATTTTACTAAATCACTTTCAGGACTATCAGCATATAATCTAATTTCAACTCCTTTTAAATAATAAATATCATTTTTGATATTGGTAATTTTAAATACGGTATCATGATTGTAGCTTTTTCTTGTAACTAAGTCTCCACGTTTTAATTTCATAAGATCCACCAGTAAAATATATGTGTAATATTATTTTTTAGACATAAAAAAACTAAGATAGATGATTTGCAATAGCAGCAAAATTTTCTAAACTTAGATTTTCAGCACGAATATCTTCCGGTAAATTTTTTTCATTTAGAACTTCTTTTATTTTGTTCCAATCATAGGCTTTTAAATTATTTTTTAGGGTTTTTCGTTTCATTTTAAAAGCGTCTTCAATTAATTTGAAAAATAGTGTTTCATTTTTAATTGTTACTTTTTCATTAATTCGTTCGAAGTTAATAACAGCGCTTTCTACTTTGGGGACGGGATTAAAAGCATACTTGCTAACATCAAATAAATATTTAATATTAAAATAATAATTTAAATAAACGGTTAGAGAGCCATAGGCTTTGGTACCGGGCTTAGCAGTTAAGCGCTCTGCTACTTCTTTTTGAACTAAAATTGTCATGCTTTTTAATTTTTCAAGACACATTACATGTTTAATAATTGGTGTTGTAATATAATAGGGAATGTTGGCAATAATATAAATATTTTCATAATTAAAACACTCACTATCTTTTAAAATATCTGCTTGTAAGAAATCTTTGAAAATAATTTTTGTTTTTTCATTTTCCATTTTTTTTAAAACTTCTTTTAATCTTTCATCTAGTTCATAACAAATTAGAAAACTATTCTTTTTCTTTAAGTATTTGGTTAAAGCACCTTGTCCGGGGCCTATTTCAATAATTAAGTCATTATCTTTTGTAGTAATAGAATCGGCAATTTTTTTTAAAATAACTTCATCTTCTAAAAAGTTTTGACCTAGACTTTTTTTAGCTTTGATATTCATTTAAATCCTTCCTTTTTAAAAGGATGGGTTTATTTTTCCCATCCAAATCTTAATACATCATAAGTTATACTGCTTCTTCCAACATATTTAAAAGCATACTCTTCACTAGGTGTTAATAGGTCTATATCATTACCTAGAACACCACGGTCTAGAACAATAGCAATAATTGGTTCTGGACTAATACGAGAATAATTGAAACGAATGATACTTCCACATGGTAGGTTAGAGGAAGAAGCAACAATTTTGACTTCTCCATAAGTGTTATCAACGTAAGTGTCTGTACCGTCTCTTACATCTAATCCTGTACAAGCTAGACGTCCACTACAAGCTGGACAATTAGCACCATATCCGGTTAAATCACCAGTATAGCTATCTAGGGAGCCCCATAAATATTTTTGTAGAGCTTCTTCATTTGCTTTTTCTTCTTCTTCTTTATTGATATAAATAGCCATTGTTGATAAATCAACACTTCTATTAATGTTTTCGTTTGTACTAACAGCTTCCATTTTAGATGAAGAAGCACTTATACTAAATAAGACGATTAGTACTAAACTTGTTTTTACTATATAATTTAAGTAAAATTTGCTTTTACTTATCATCTTCTCACCTCATTGGTAAACTAATCATATCATAAATCGTATTAAATGTCAAAAATTCGCATAATATTTTCGTTGGTAATCCTTGCTAATTCTTCTAAACTAATTCCTTTTAATTCACTAATAAATGTAGCTATTTCTTTTATTCTAGCTGGTTCATTGGGTTTTCCACGGAATGGTTCTGGAGTTAGATAAGGACTATCTGTTTCTAATACTAAATGTTCTAAAGGAAGCTCTTTAATTACTTCTTTTAATTTGGAATTTTTAAATGTTATTACACCATTAATCCCTAGTAAATAGCCCATTTTAATGTATATTTTGGCTGTTTCAAGAGAACCTGAAAAAGAGTGAATAACGCCTTTTATATGGTATTTTTTTAAAGTGTTAATAGTATCTTCTGTTGCTTCTCTAGAATGGATTATTACGGGTAAATTGTGTGTTTCGGCTATTTTTAATTGACTTTCTAATAATTTTATTTGAAGTGTTTTATTTTCTTTGGTGTAATGGTAATCTAGACCAATTTCACCGATAGCAATTACTTTGGGATTGCTCAAATTTTCTTCTATAAAAGTTAAATCTTCTTTTTGGTATGTATCAGCGCTTTCGGGATGTATTCCTAAAGCAATATACATATTGTTATAAGTGTTTGCTAATGCTAATACTTCTTTGTTACTTTCCCTGTTACATCCATTATTTATTACTCGATTAATGTTACTTTCTAAAGCTCTTTTTAGAATTTCGTCTATATTCTCATAATATTCTTTATAAATATGACAATGGGTATCTGTAAACATAAAATCACCAAATTTATTATAAGCTATTTTAAATTTTTAGTAAAGATATACTTTCTTAGTAAAATTTGAGTATACTTCAAGAGATTTTATTTCTTTTTTTAGCTTTTTTTGCTAAAATTAAATGGGTGATAATATTTTGAAAATATATATTGGAAGCGATCATAGAGGTGTAGAGTTAAAAAGTAAAGTTATTCGTTATTTAAAAGAAAATGATCTTGATGTCGAAGATATTGGTTTAGAAAATAGTCCTGCGGATGATTATCCAAAGTTTGCTTTTAAGTTAGGAGAAATGGTTAGAGATCATAAAGGCTCTTTAGGAATTCTTATTTGTGGGTCTGGTGTAGGTATGAGTATAGCAGCGAATAAAGTTAAGGGTATTCGTTGTGTTCGGGCAGTAAGTGTTGATGATGCATTTAAAGGTAAAAATCATAATGGAGCTAATGTAATGGCATTAGGTAGTGAAGTTACTCCAGATTTTAATTTAGTTAAAGAAATGATTGATACTTTTATTACGACAAAAGCTCCAAGTGAAGAAAGACATTTAAAAAGAGTACAAGCGATAAGAATGTATGAGGAAGAACATTAATGGGCATTGATATATATTTATATGTATTTTTTACTTTACTTTCTATTTTTATCTTTAATGGAGTAAATTGGGAAAAGTTTATGAAGTCAGGTAAAGTAATAGAAGCTAAATTACTCGTTTTAACACTTAGTTTTGCTTTAAGTTATCTGCTTACTAATTTTGTTTTAGCTTTTATAGATTAAAAGACATACTGTGAAATGATTTATAGTATGTTTTTTTTTATTGCATTTTCTGTCGGAATATGTCGAACTGTTTTTCTTGCTTTTTTAAGCTAATGTCTCATAATAAATAACTGTTATCTAACTGGTGGTAGCGCCTGCTTTCTTTTATGAGTAGTAGTAACTACTTGGATTTTATTCAGGGGGTTTTATGAAAGTAGGAGGAGTGTATTTGAACGAAGAAATTAAGTATTTGTTTATTATAATAATTATGCTAATCTCTATTATTAGAGACGAACATAAAAAAAGTCGCTAGCCATAAGGCATAGCGTTTACGGCTCAACACTTTTTAGTGGGGTCAAAAATTAATAATTTCTTCGATAAATAAAGGGAAAAATGGGTATTTTTACCTTCTTCAAAATTTTTTCCCTTTTTTTGCATCTTTTTTTGCTATTTCTCACAAAAA
>DVJF01000037.1 GCA_018716965.1 Candidatus Caccenecus avistercoris
AGCTGGAATGATAAAAATACAAATCCACAGTGCTAAGATATTATAACTCAATTCAGTTATAATTAAAAATTATAAAGAAAGGAGATATAATCTTAGGTTATATAAAATAACCATAATTAGATTATACAAGAGTTAGAAGAACTTCTTAGTAATGCAGGATATGAAGTATTAGCACTTGAAGATTATGCTAATATGTTAGAGGATATTTTGATGATACGTCCAGATTTAGTATTACTTGATATTAATATTCCTTATATGAATGGAGAAGTATTACTCAAAACTTTCAGAAAAGAAAGTGATATTCCGGTTATTATGGTAACTAGTAAAAATACGGAGATAGATGAGGTTTTATCGATGAGCTATGGAGCAGATGACTATATTACGAAACCTTATAATCCAACTATTTTATTACTTAGAATTGGAGCGGTTCTAAAAAGAGGTGAAAAAAATATTACTGATGTTATTCTTTATCATGATTTATCGATTGAAATAAAAAAAGGAATTGTGAAGAAGGGTAGCGAAGAAATAGTTTTAACTAAAAATGAAATGATTATTTTTCTTTATTTGTATGAGAGAATGGGTAGTATTGTAACGAGAGATGAGTTAATGACGGAACTATGGAATAATGATGAATATATTAATGATAATGCTCTAACTGTTAATATTAGTAGACTTAGAAGTAAACTTAGAGAACTAGGTGTAGAGGACGCGATTGAAACAAGAAAAGGATTAGGGTATATTTTATTATGAAATTAAGAGATTATTTAAAAGATAAAATTATTATCATTATTCTTGTTATTTTAACGTATTTCATTTTTTTATCCTTTATGATTGGTTTTAAAATTGTTGATGAATTTAGATGGTGTTTTACAGTTATTTACTTTTTGCTTTTTATTACTCTCTTTTTGTATGATTATTTCAGGAAATACTTTTTTTATAAAGAAATATTATCTAAGTTAGATTTATTAGATGAAAAATACTTAATATGTGAACTAGTTAGTAAACCAAACTTTTTAGATGGAGAAATACTTTATCAAATGTTATATGAAATAAATAAATCCATGAATGAAAATATTCGAGATTATAGAGAAAAAATTAATGACTTTAAAGAATATGTTGAACTTTGGATTCATGAGGTTAAAATCCCTTTATCTGCTTTAATTTTATATACGCATAATAAAAAGATAGATAAAGCTTTGGTGAAAGAAATTAATAGAGTAGATAATTATTTAGAGCAAATTCTTTATTATATTAGAGTCGAAAATACAGAAGCTGATTATATTATTAAAGAAGTAGATTTAAATAAGGTTATTCGGGATGTCATGCTTAAGAATAAAGATATTCTACTCGAAAGAAAGATTGAAATTACGAGTGATGTTCGAGATTCAAAAGTATTAACTGATTATAAATGGTTAGAATTTATGATAAATCAGGTGATTAGTAATAGTATGAAATATATGAGAAATATAGAGAATAAAAAAATAGAAATTAGGGCTTATAAAAAAGATAATTGTGTTGTTTTAGAGATTCTTGATAATGGAATGGGTATTCCTAAGAGTGATTTATCTAGAGTATTTAATAAAACATTTACTGGACAAAATGGTAGAAAAGTTCCAGGATCTACGGGTATGGGTTTATATATCGTTAGTAACTTATGTAAAAAACTAGGACATAAATTAGAAATTGAATCTAATGAGGGAGAATATACAAAAGTTAAATTTGTTTTTGATGACAATTTATTTTACAGTGAAGTACGCAATAAAGAATAAAAGTGTTGTTTTTATTCTTTATTTTTTGTATACTTAAATTAGAACAGAGTTGATGTTATGAAAAATAAAGTGTTAATTGGAATAATAATTGTATTAATTGGTGTAATAGTAGCTGAGGGAGTATATTTATTTACTAATAAAGAAGACAGGAAAGAAAATAATAGTTCTATTAATGTTCCTAAAGAAGAGAATGCTGGTGATGAAATAAATTCTGATTTATTAGTTGATACATATGATGTCGATGGTGAAAAAATTCGCGTTGAATATAAATTGATACCTATTACTGATGAAGATTATATAAATGAATTAACTAGTTTAGGTATTACGGATGAAATGTTAAATGAAGTACAAGTATCTATTTATTGGAATGAGAAATTAATGTATGAAGATAATAGATATATAGGTGTTGCGACTTTAAATGATTTAACAGAACAAAATTTGTTTTTATCAAATAATTTTTCTATAATAACTGGTGAAGATCAAGAAAAATATTTGGCAATTATTTTTGCTGATTTAGATAGTATTTCAGGTGTAAATAAGATTTATTATCAAATTTATAATTCTGATGGTAATAAATTAACTTATGATTATCATGGCGTACAAGATATGTTTTATATTGTTAATACAATTGTAGGCTATTATAACGATAATAACGAATTAATAAATTTGTATTCTAATGATTTAATAAATAGTCAATATTCTGAATTTTCTGAGGCACAAATATTTTCTAAAATCAGAGATAATAAAATATATACTTATTTAACATATTATTGTGGTAGATTGGAAGAATATGAAGTTACTATTTCCAATAATCAAATAAATTTGCATTTATTAAATTCTTTAGAAGATTTAATAGGGGCAGGAGGTACAGCGTGCTATGAAGAATAAAGTGTTAATTGGAATAATAATTGTATTAGTTGGTGTTATAATAGCTGAGGGAGTATATTTATTTACTAATAAAGAAGACAGGAAAGAAAATAATAGTTCTATTAATATTCCTAAAGAAGAGGAAGAAGAAAATGAGTCGAATGATAATGAAACATCAGAAGACTATGTGAAACTTGTTAATACAAGAGAAGAAGATAATCAAGTAATACAAGAATATGAAATGGTTTTAAATGGAGAATATCAAGAGTTTATAGTTGAATTTTCTTATGAACAGGAAGCAAACCATTCTAATTCGAGCAATACAGTAAATTATTTAAATGGAAAATTTAAAGATAATATTGTTTATTCAGAAATTAGAGGAGAAACGTTGTCTATTTCTTATATAAATAGAATGTTTTCTAGTCAAAATTTTACCATTATTAAAGGGGAAGATAAAAATTATTTAGCTGTTGCTACATTTGAAAGAGAAGATTATGGCGATTTTATGTATTATCAAATATATAATGATTCTTTTGACTATATAGATTCTATTTCTCTTTATGTTGGCAATCAGTCTATTGAAAATGATTTAGGATTTGATGGCTACCAAAATGTTTTTGCTGATATTTATTATTTGTCAGAAGAATATTATTCGGTAAGAGGCAAAATAGAAGATAATCACATATATGAATTAGCATATGTATGCGATGATGTTTATTATGGTATTTTGGAAGAAAGAGTGTATACAATTAATCATGATAAACTAGAATATGAAGTAATAAATACTTATACTGATTTAGAAATTGCAGGAGCTACTTGCTAGTTACCTTACATAATTGTAATGTTAAGTAATATTGAACGAATGATTTTTTCGTTCTTTTATTATATAATAAGGCATGAAAGGGTGATTTTATGGAAGAAATTTTAAAAATAGAAAAAATAGAAAAGTATTATGGTAATAAATCGAATTTAACAAAAGCAATTGATAATATTAGCTTTAGTGTTAATAAAGGGGAATTTGTTGCCATTATGGGTGCAAGTGGTAGTGGTAAGACAACACTTCTTAACTGTATTTCCACGATTGATAAAGTTACGAGCGGACATATTTATGTAGCAGGTGATGATATTACGAAATTAAAAGGAAATGAATTAAATCGTTTCCGTAGGGAAGAATTAGGCTTTATTTTCCAAGATTTCAACTTGCTTGATACCTTAACTGGTTATGAAAATATTGCTCTTGCCCTATCTATTCAAAACGTTCCGGTTAAACTCATGGATAAAAAAATAGAGGACATTGCCAGTAGACTCAATATCAAACATGTATTAAAAAAATATCCATATCAAATGAGTGGTGGAGAAAAGCAGAGAGTTGCTAGTGCTAGAGCTATTATTACGAATCCTAAGTTAGTGCTTGCTGATGAACCAACGGGAGCCTTAGATTCGAAGTCATCTAGAATGTTACTTGAAAGTTTTAACTACTTAAATACTGAACTTAAAACAACCATTTTAATGGTTACCCATGATGCTTTTAGTGCTTCTTATGCAAATCGTGTCATATTTATTAAAGATGGAAAGATATTTAATGAATTAGTGAAAGCGGATAAATCAAGAAAAGAATTTTTTGATGAAATTATTGATGTGGTAACTATTCTTGGGGGAGATTTAAATGATGCTCTTTAAGTTATCTTTAAAAAATATTAGGAAAAGTTTTAAAGATTATGCCATTTATTTTTTCACTCTAATTTTGGGTGTTGCGATATTCTATGTTTTTAATGCGATTGATAGTCAAACTGTTTTACTTAATGTTACCTCTAGTACGAGAGAGATCATTGATTTAATGGTTAATATGCTTTCCGGTGTTAGTGTATTTGTATCATTCATTTTAGGTTTTTTAATTATTTATGCAAGTCGGTTTTTAATGAAAAGAAGAAATAAAGAGTTTGGAATTTACTTAACTTTGGGTATGAGTAAAGGAAAAATCTCTAAAATTTTACTTTTGGAAACTCTTATTATTGGAATTATTTCTTTAGTCATTGGACTTGTTGTTGGTGTAGGTGCATCTCAACTGATGAGTGTACTTGTTGCTAATAGTTTTGAGGCTGATCTTACAGAGTTTACCTTTGTTTTTTCTAGTAGTGCCATGATTAAGACAATTATCTACTTTGGTATTATGTATCTACTTGTTATGATCTTTAATGTTATTAATGTAGGTCGTTGTAAATTAATTGATTTAATTTATGCAAATAAGAAAAATGAAGAAGTAAAAATGAAGAATCCTGTTGTATGTACGATAGTGTTTCTTATTTCAGTGTGCGCTCTAGGCTATGCTTATTATTTGGTTACTGCTGGAGTTGATACTTTAACAGGTGCAAATGATATTTTTATTCCAATTATTTTGGGTTGTGTTTCCACATTCTTTATCTTCTGGTCCTTATCAGGTTTAATATTAAAGATTGTGATGAGTTTCAAAAGTTTGTATTATAAAGGACTCAATAGTTTTGTCTTAAGACAAATTAGTAGTAAAGTAAATACTATGGTGTTCTCCATGACTGTTATTTGTTTAATGCTTTTTGTAACGATTTGTGTATTCTCTAGTTCTTTATCTATCAAAAATTCCATGACGGCTAATTTGGTAGAACTAGCTCCTGTTGATGTAGAATTATCAAAAACAAGAAATATTAGCGAAGAATATGCCTATGAAACTGGTTATAGCGAAGTTTTGCGACAAGATTCTTTTCGAAGTATTGAAGAAAGCTTAAATTTAGTTGATTTTGATGTGAATCATTATTTTAAAGATATTACAACCGTTTATACTTATGTGAGTGATGATTTTACTTTTGAAGATACTTTAGGTAGTGCGGCATCTACTATTAAAAGTGAATATCCGATTTTTACTTATCATGCTCCGGAAGAAATTATGAAATTATCGGATTATAATAAAGTAGCTAGGCTTTATGGAAATACTGAATATGCATTAAATAGTAATGAATATATGATTATTGCAGATTTTGAAAGTACAATGGAAATGCGAAATGAGGCTTTAAAAACTAATCCTTCCATCAATGTTTTTGGAGTTACATTAATGCCAAAATATGATGAATGTCAAGATGGTTTTGTTAGAATCTCTAATAGTCATATTAATACTGGTATTATTGTTGTTCCTGATTCTATTGTTGATGAGTCCTATTTAGAAAGAGAAATACTACTTGCTAATTATAAGGCAGATAGTGAAGAAGGAAAACAAGCAATTGAAGATACTTTAATGGCAATAGAAAATCATCCTTATAGTGGGAATATTACAATGAATGCTAGTACTAAGATTAGTATTTATGAAGCTAGTGTTGGGTTAGGTGCAATGGTTACATTTATTGGTTTATATCTTGGTATTATCTTTCTTATTTCTAGTGCTGCTATATTAGCTTTAAAAGAATTATCGGAAAGTACGGATAATAAAGAGAGATATCAAATGCTTAGAAAGATTGGTACAGATGAGGGTATGATTAATCGGGCATTATTTAAACAAATTGCAATATTCTTCAGTGTTCCTTTGATTTTGGCGATTATTCATTCGATTTTTGGAATTGAATTTTGCAAATATATATTAATGACTTTTGGTGAAGAAGAAATGACAAAATCTATTACCATGACAGCAATATTCTTAATCATTATTTATGGTGGATATTTCCTTATTACTTATTATTGTAGTAAGAATATTATTAAAGATAAATAGAAGCAAGTCTCAAACAAGATTTGCTTTTTTTATTTATTAAAATGTCGAATTTTGTCGAACTTTTGTTTTTGATGTTGTGACCGGTATATAGTATAATAATAATGTTATTCAATTTGGTAAAGTGCCTGCTTTCTTTTTATGAGTAGTATAAACTACTTGAATTTTATTCAGGGGGTTTTATGAAAGTACGGAGGAGTGTATTTGAGTGATATGACTTTATTACTTGTTATAATAATCTTGCAAATCTTTCAAGATAGCAACGAAAAAAGACACTAAATGTAGTGCCTTTGCAATAAATTTTGCAGGTGCTATCCAATTGGATAACACTTACATATTAAATATAGCATAATTCAAAAAAATTAACAAGTAAGAATTGTAAAGATTTACGAAAAAAGAAAGGGTGGTTTTAATGAAGGATAGTAAATTAGCAACAATATCAAATTTATTTGAAGGGATTGAGATTCGAAGTATTTGGGATCCTGAGAAAGAAGAGTACTATTTTAGTGTAGTAGATGTGGTGAAGGCTTTAACTGGAAGTAATATTCCTAAAAGATATTGGAGTGATTTAAAAAGAAAGCTTGACGAAGAAGGAAGTCAACTGTACGCAAATATCGTACGGTTGAAGATGAAAGCGCAAGATGGAAAGTTCAGAGAGACGGATACACTTGATACGAAAGGAATTTTTCGACTTATTGAGTCTATTCCTAGTCCTAAAGCAGAACCTTTTAAAGTTTGGTTAGCAAATTTAGGTAGTGAGAGAGTTGATGAAGTATTTGATCCGGAGAAGGCAGTTAAAAGAGCAGTTCATTATTATAAAATGCGTGGGTATGATGATGAGTGGATTAAATTAAGACTCGCTGGAATTGTTGATCGAAATAAACTTACCGATGTATGGGTAGATAGCGGTATTCGAGAAGATTATGAATTTGGTATACTTACGAATGAAATTTATCAAGGTTGGTCGGGAATAAAAGCAAGTGAATATAAAGAATTTAAAGGTATTAGAAAAGAGTCGCTTCGGGATAATATGTCCGATTTAGAAATACTTCTTACCGATATTGGAGAAGTAACAACTAGAGAACTTGCTAAAGAGCATAGACCTTATGGCTTGGAGGAAAATAAAAAAATTGCAGCATCCGGTGGTGAAATAGCCAATATTACCAGAAAAGAGATAGAAAGTAGACTTGGTAAATCAGTGGTAAATAATGAAAATAAACTTAATTATCAATATAAGAGTGACAATAAAAAAATTGAAAATAAATAGAAATTAATCTTTATTCAATCATTCTTTTTTGATACAATTATTTTAGTGATAATTATGATAAAAGAAATTAAGTTAGAAGATATTAAAGAGTTATTTAAAAGAAGAGATTTAGAAGCAAATAAAGGGAATTTTGGTAAAGTAGGAATACTTGGTGGTTCCCTTAAATATAGTGGAGCAGTTAAGCTTGCTGCTATGAGTTTGAGTGCTTTAAGAAGCGGATGTGGACTAGCTCGAGTAATTGTTCCAAAGAAAATAATACAATCTGTATCTCCTTATTTATTAGAACAAACCATGTATCCTTATGAGTCAATAGAAGATATTAAAAATGCAATTCAGGATTTAGATTCTTTAGCAATTGGTATGGGTTGGGATTACCAAGAAAATCATTTAAGTATTTTAAAATATGTTTTAGAAAATTTTAAGGGGAATTTAATTTTAGATGCTGATGGACTTAATACTTTAGTAGGAAATTTAGATTTATTAAAGTCTAGCCCTGCTAAAATTGTTTTAACTCCTCATTTAAAAGAGTTTTCGAGGTTAACTAATTTAAGTATCGAAGAAATAGAAAAAGATAAAATAAGTATTGCCAAAAGTTTTGCAAAAGAATATCATGTTATTTTGCTATTAAAAGGACATACTACTTTAGTTACGGATGGAGAAGATGTTTATTTATGTACGTGTGGTACACCAGGAATGGCAACTGGTGGAAGTGGTGATGTTTTATCGGGTATTTTAACAGGTATGCTTGGATATTTGGAATATAATCTCTTAAGTGTTAGTGCAGGTGTTATGTTAAATGGTCTTGCTGGAGAAATAGCAGAGGATAAAAATACAGATATTAGTATGATTGCTAGTGATACAATTAATAGTATTTCGGATGCTATAAAAAAGATTAGGGAGAGAAGTAGAATTAAAGATTGAGGGAGTAGTTCTGATTGAACCTAACAAACATGTAAATAATGGAGAAATGTTGGGGTAAATTGGAACTTTTTTGTCTTTTTAACGACTTATTTAATAGAGGTGGATAAAATGAGTACTCAGGAAGCCTTAAATAAGTTTCAAAAAGTTTATGATGAAACTTATGATGATGTTTTAAAGTATTTGGTTTGTAATGTAGCAAAAGTAAGTGATGCTGAGGATATTATTCAAGATGTTTATTTGGCTCTTTTTAAGAAAATTAAAAAGAACACTAACAAAGAATATGTTTTTGGTATTGCTAGAAATAAATTAAAAGATTATTATCGGTTTGCTTATAAGTATAAAGAAAAAATTGCGCCTTCAAGTGCAGAAGTTTGCGAGCAAGTTCCCGATAATCTTGATTTTCTAAATGATATGATTATAAAAGAAAATATCGGCTTTATTTGGACTTATCTCAATAAGAAAAAAGGTGTTATTGGTAAAATTTTTTTCTTCTATTATTATGAAGATTATTCTTTAAAAGAAATCGCACAAATGTTAAATATTAGTGAAGGAAATGTAAAACATTATTTATACCGTACTTTAAAAGAGATTAAAGAACAATTAGAGGAGGAGAATAATGAATAAGAATAGTTTCTATCAAATGTTTGATGATAAATTTAATAAAGATAAGATTTATCAAGAAGTATTAGAAAAACATGATAAAAAGAAAAGAAATGTTATAAAATGTTGTTTTGTTCCAGCAGTGTTTCTTTTGGGGGTTGTAATATTCTTTGCAACCAAAGATTTATTTTACGAAGAAGATCAAAATATTTTGGAAGATAAAGAGGATCAAATTTATGTGAATAAAATTGTTAGTGAAGATGACTTGAGTGATGATATATCCAATTTAGATGTCAAAATATTAAATACAGATAGTTCTACTTTTTCTGTTACTCCTCTTGAGGTGCAAGTTCCATCTGATTTAGAGTTAGATAGTATTTATTTCGTTTATGTTAAGGATCAGAAAAGCGGGGAATATACAATTATTCATGATACTATAGAGACTTATAAAGGAGATGATAGAGCTTTAAATATAGCTTATTCCTATGCAGGAGAAGTGCTTCGGGATGTGGATGTTCCTGAAGGAAAAATGTCTGTTATTCAAGATACTAATGTTATGATTAGCAGTATGGATGAGTCTTTTATTATAGAGTTTCAGTATGATGGGGTAAATTATGATATTGAATCATATCATTTAACACTTGATGAAGTGTTGATGATTGTTCGAAGTATTATTAATTAGGAGGATTTATGCAAAAGTTTTTAAAATATGGATTGGTTCCATGTGTGATAATTTTAGGTATTTTAATAGGAGTTATTGTTATTTATAATAGAGAAGATAAAAAAACATTTTTGGAAGAAAGTGATATTATCATAAATCAAGTAACAAGCTATGAAGATATAACTAGTGATTTAGATGTAAAAATCGTTTCTTCTATTTGTGATTGCATTTATGATGATTATGCTGGATATAAGTTACCGGATGATTTAAGACTTAATCAAGATTATGGAGTGCTTGTTAAAGATGCGTCTTTAGAGTATAACATCGTGCATGATTATGTGTTTGAATTTATCGGTAATAATGACAGGTGGGTGCATATTACTTATTCCATGATTGAAGAACCTTTAAAAGATTATTTTATTACTAGTGATAGTAATGTTAGTGTAATAGATGGAGTAGAAGTTCTTTTATATCAATATGAAGAGCAATATATCGTAGATTTTAAATATAATGATATGTATTATGAGATAGAGGCTAATCATGTTACTTTAGAAGAATTACTTACTTTAATTAGAGGAATATTTCAGGATAGTGATGAGTTAAATGTTAATGAGATTGATGAAGTTTATTCTTCTGAGGTAGATAGTGATGTTCGCATTATAAATGTGGTTGATTCTACGGTTGATGTTAATATTCCTTGGGAGTTTGATGACTTTGGAATACCAAAAGTTTATTTTACTTCTACAAGTGAATTATTCATTCATGATCTTAGGTATGAATATAAAAATGGAGAACAAGAATTTACCGTGGCATTCTCTAGTATAGAAGAGCCAATACGAGATTATTATTTTTTGAGTGATGGGGAAGAATCGTTTGTTCATGGCGTATGTATGAGTATTTATCAGCATGAAAATATATATTATGCAGAGTTCAAAATAAACAATCATTATTATGATGTAGAGACAACTAATATGAATGAGGAAGAATTACTTGAAATATTAGAAGTGATTATAAATAGTGAAATAAAAAATACTTAAGTTATTTTAAGTATTTGAACTCATCAGTTTTACCTAGAAGGTAATCGGTAGAAATGTGGTATTTGTGAATTCTTCTGGTAATCTCAAAATAGCTAATGGTAATTGGTTTTTATTATTAATTTAGAAGCAGATACTAAATTTATCGGTACTGGTTCGAATATTGATCCTTGTATTGTAGTTTTGATTTATAATTTATCTTTTCTAAAAAATATGTTATACTTAATTGGTAATATTTATTGAGGAATGATGATATGGATCAAGAAAAGATTGGCAATTTAATTAAGAAGATTAGAAAAGATAATCATTTAACTCAAAAAGAGTTTGCAGAACTTTTTGGAGTTACTTATCAAGCTGTATCTAAATGGGAAAATGGAATTAATATTCCAGATATTGCTACTTTAAAAGATATTAGTAATAAATTTCATGTAGATATGGATGAACTGTTGGCTGGAGAGAAAAAGAAGAACAAACATTTTAAAAGATATTTATTAGGGGGAATATGTTTTATTTTAGTAGTTTCTGTATTTGCTATTTATCAAATTACGCATAATCATGATTTTACTTTTAAGACAGTTAGTAGTTCTTGTAGTGATTTCAATGTTTTAGGAAGTATGGCTTATAATGATAATAAAACTTCTATTTATATATCTAGTATTAATTGTTTAAAAATGGATGAAGAAAAATATTCAAATATTACTTGTGTTTTATATGAACAGGTAGATAATACGAAAACGGAAATTAGTAAGAGCAATTATGAGGGGACTGCTATTACTTTGAATGAATATTTAGAAAATGTTGAATTTAATATTGATGATTATGAAAGTACTTGTAAGTATTATACCGAAGATAGTTTATCGATTGAACTTAAAGCTACTGAGCAAGATGGCAAAACTATTACTTATGAAATACCATTAGTATTAAATGATAATTGTGACTCAACTTCAAGTTGAGTTTTTTCAACTCTTAGTTTATTTTATATTTCTTTTATTTATGGTAAAGTGAATTTGGGAGTGAGAAGATGAAAAATAAAAAGAAAATAATTTTAATTGCTTTATTAATTGTAGTGGTTTTAGTTGTAGTTTTATTATTAGTTTTCAATCGTTTAGCAACTAATACTTTAGAAGTAGA
Organism: Candidatus Caccenecus avistercoris; assembly: GCA_018716965.1. GTDB lineage: Bacteria > Bacillota_I > Bacilli_A > RF39 > UBA660 > Caccenecus > Caccenecus avistercoris. The sequence goes on from DVJF01000037.1 coordinate 11,978, forward strand.
ACAGACAATTAGTTTAGTAGAAAAGCAAGGGGATTTGGAAGATAACTTTACAAGTGAGGGATATACTATTGATAACCCAAATATCATTGTTAATCCTTATGAAATATCACCTTTGACGGCTTTAGTAATATTTGAAACGGATGAAGAAGTTAGTCCAACTATTACGGTTGTAGGAAAAGATGAGCATTCTACTTTTACTCATACTTTTGATGCTAATACAGTTCATTATTTACCGATTTATGGACTTTATGCTGATACTAGTAATGAAGTTATTGTTTCTTATGGGGATGTAGAAAAAAGACTTGAGATTAAAACAGAAGCATTACCAGATGATTTTATAATGCCTACTAGTGTAGAAGCTCAAAAAAGTATGCTTGATAATGAATTATATTTTTTTACTCCATCTAGTAGTGGATATACTTGTGCTTATGATGTTAATGGAGACGTGCGTTGGTATTTAACAATTAATGCTTTATGGGAAATTAATCGCCTTAGTAATGGGCATTTAATGGTATCGACGGAAAGACTGGTGAATTCTCCTTATTATATGAGTGGATTATATGAAATGGATTTACTTGGTAAAATATATACGGAAATAAGTTTAGAGGGTGGATATCATCATGATTATTTTGAACTTCCAAGTGGCAATTTACTAGTAGCTAGTAACGATTTTAATAATAATGATGGTACTGTTGAGGATTATATTGTAGAAGTAAATAGAGATACTGGTGATATTGTTAAGTATTGGGATTTGAAAGATATATTAAATATGGAAGATGGCAAAAGTGAAAATTGGACAGAGTATGATTGGTTCCATAATAATTCTGTTTGGTATGATGAAGCAACCAATTCTATTACTTTATCAGGAAGACATCAAGATGCGGTAATTAATATAGATTATGATACAGGAGAACTTAATTGGATTATTGGGGATCCTACTAATTGGAGTAGTGACTATCAAAAATATTTCTTTACACCAGTAGGTAGTGATTTTGAGTGGCAATGGAGCCAGCATGCGGCCATGATTACGCCAGAAGGCTATGTATTTATTTTGGATAATGGTAATAATAAATCAAAAATTGAATCAGAATATGTACCAGCAGAAGATAGTTATACTAGAGGAGTTATGTATAAGATTGATACAGATGCGATGACGATTGAACAAATATGGGAATATGGAAAGACGCGTGGTAGTGAGTTTTATTCTCCTTATATTTCGGATGTAGATTATATTGAACAAGATCATTATATAGTTCATTCGGGTGGTATTGTTTATGTAGATGGTAAAAATTCTAATGAACCAGCTGGGCTTGGAGGAGCTGATGCATTAGTTAGTGATACCGTAGAGTTATTAGATGATGAAGTTATTTTTGAGCTTGTTTTACCAACGAATAATTACCGAGTAGAAAAAATGAGTTTATATCAAGAAAATGAAGGTTTTCAGTTGAAAGAAGCTAAAAGAATTGGTTCTTTAGGTGAAACAGAAAAAGAAGATACAAAATTAGGTTTTGTAATAAGTAATAAAGATATAAGTGAATTTGATAGGGATTTCTCTGTCACAAAAGAAATTGATCGATTAGTTGTTAGTGGTAGATTTAAAAGAGGAGAAGATGTAAACGTTTTATTATATAACGGAATGAAATATGAAGTATATCATATTCAAGTTAGTAAAAAGCCTTATACAGCATTATGTTTAGATATATTTACAGAAGATGAAACAGAAAATGGTATAGTTATTAATAAATATATAAATGATGAAGGATTAAGTGGTAGATATTCTATTTATTTAGAAGTAGATGGTACTATTTATGATACAAATCAATATGTAGATATGTAATTTTATTGTAAAGTATAAATAAGGTGTTTTAAAAATCGACAAAAAATGTTATAATTTTTTTAGAATAAAGGAAGTGTATTCTAGTGAAAAAAGTTATAACGTTTTTTATTGTTTTATTTATTGGTATAGTTAATGTTCAAGCAACAGATACGCTTGAATTATGTGAATATTCTGAAGAGTATAAAGCTTGGCTTAGATTAAGTGATGAAGAAAAAAAGGAAACAGTTGTGCCTCCTATTTGTAAATCAAGAAAATTAGATATGGATTTGCTTGGTAATAATAGTTATGCAATGGATTATTTTAATTTAGCAGATAGTGGGAAAGTAACAGGAGTTCGTGATCAAAAAGAAAGTGGAGCATGTTGGGCTTTTGCTAGTTTAGCATCTATTGAGTCTAATTTGCTTATGAATAATATTGATATTAGCTTTTTAAGTCCGGCTCATTTAGAGTTGATGACACAAAATTCTTTATATACTCCATCATTTATGACCTTTAATCGTGATTTTAATGTTGGTGGTAATATGTATCTTGCTGCAGCTTACTTTTTAAATAATTGGGGTCCTATTAAAGAAAGTGATATGCCTTTTCAAACGATTATAGACTTACTTAATGTTACTAGAACAATTACCGAAGAAGATGTAACTAGTAAAGAGCCAGTAGCAAGTGTAGATAACATATTGTATTTAACAAATGATCAAGGAATATGCAGCAATAATTCAATTGATTCAATTAAACAATATATTGTTAATTATGGAGCTATTGCAGCTGGTGTATATTTTGATTCTAATTATCTTGACTATGTAAAAGTTAATGATATTGAATCAGGGGATATAGAAATGGGACCATATTATTATTACAACGGTTCTACTTTGCCTAATCATGCGGTTGCTATAGTTGGTTGGGACGATACAATTGATGCTTCTCATTTTAAGAATAAACCATCTAGAGATGGAGCGTGGATTGTTAAAAATTCTTATGGCTCTAATAAGGTTGGTAATGAAGGATATTTTTATATATCTTATGATGATACTAATATATGTACGAATACAGTAGGTTTTTATAATACTAGTTTAGATATTAATGATGAAGCATATTATTATGATGATTTAGGTGCTAATACTTATGTGGAAGTTAATAATGATGTAAGTTATTTAGCTAATTATTTTGTGAAAAATAGTCAAGAAATAGAAAAGCTAGATAAAGTTACTTTTGCATCAGGAATAAGTGGATTAAATTATACTGTTTATTATGCTAAAAATATTGAAGGAAGATTAGAAGATTGGCAAGAAATAGGTAGCGGGGTAACTACTCATGATGGTTATATTAGTGTATATCCTGATAAAGATATATATGTAGATAATAGTTATGGAATTATTGTTAAGTTTGAACCAAGTGATAGTGTTGATCATGTAATTTTAACAGCGGTAGAAAGTACAGATGATGATTATTATGCAAATTATCAAATTACGGATAATGCTTCTAGAATTTCATTTGATGGAAATGTATGGCAAAAAATAGTATTAGAAATAGAAGAGAATGAAAAAGTAGATGTACAACTTGCTATTAGAGCTTATACTGATTATTATGAAGAAGATTCGGATGAAGAAATAATTCCTCCTCAAGAAGAAAATCCTAATGATGAAGAAATAAATTCAAATCCTGAAGTTCCAAATATTGATGATGATGGTACAATAGAAGTGGAAAATCCTAATGGTAGTTTATCAGATATAGTTGGAGATATTGTTCCATCTGATACACCAACAGAAATAATAGAAAACCCACAAACAGGAGTAATAAGTGGTATATCTATTATTATAGTTTTAACTATTATTGGTGTAGTAATATATTATAAAAAGAAAAATAAAATATTTAAGATATAAAAATAAAAGCTTTAGAGTGTTATTTCTAAAGTTTTTATTTGGATATAATTTTAGGTTCATTAATTCTTCCAAGTAAGTAGTCAGCAGAGATATTAAATTTTTGGCAGAATTCATATAGAAATATAGTGGGTATTAAGGTTTTTCCTTGTTCATATCTACACCATACAGAATGATCAATATTTAGAGCATCACCAATTTTAGTCTGTGTAAATTTATTTTGTTTACGTATTTCTTTAAGTCTAGTACACAAAGTATTTTGGCTATAATTATTTTTTTGATTTTGATAATTTTTGTTATTTGTAAAATTAAAAATGTAGTCCAATGATAAATTAAAATAATCACAAAATTTTATAAGATTTTTTAAAGTTATTGTATCATGTCCTTCTTCATTCATTGCATATGTACCAGTAGAAACTTCTAAAATATTTGCGATATCTTTTTGATATAAATTATTCTCTTCTCTTATTTCTAATAGCCTATCCAATTTCATCTTAATCACCAAAATAATTCTAACAATAATAATTAATGAAAAAGTTTTATATAGGGAAATAACACATTTTTCTTGACTTTTAGTATACCCAGAATTATAATTAGTATGTAAGCTAGGTAAACTCACCATATCATAGCTTATAAAATCGCAAATAAAAATGAAGTAGAACTTCATGGAGGAGAGTAAGTTATGAATTTTGAGGTATTGAAAAGAAGTCATGTAAAAAGAAATATATTAATCGGAGTAATAATAGTATTAATACTTAGTGCTATAATACTAACCTTTACAAGAGCAAAATATAAAATAACTAAGTCATTACCTTTAGTAAATGGAACAATTAATTATGAATTAAGTGATTTTAATTTAATTGGAGCATATATTCAAACAGAAGGAGATAATTATACTCAAGTAGATGAAATACCAACAAGTGGATATGAATTTAATAGTGAGAAAAGTTATTGTACAGTAAATGATGAAAATATAAATGTCACACTTAGTTATGACATGGAAACGCAGAATTTAACTATAACACCATTAACTACTAAAGGAACAAAATGCTATTTATATTTTGATGAGAAATTATCAGCTGGTGACACTATTTTAGCGAGTGGAAATGCCCCAACAGGACAAACAACAGATTGGACTAATAATGGACAAGGAGTTACTTATTACTACACTGGAGCTAATCCAAATAATTGGGTACAGTTTGGAGAATTTTGGTGGAGAATCATAAGGATTAATGGAGATGGAAGTATTCGGATGATATATCAAGGAACCAGTGCAAATACCACAGGAACAGGAACACAAATAGGAACAAGTGCATTCAATAGTTCGTATAATAGAAGTTACTATGTAGGATTAGTACATGATGGAAGTAGCCAACACGGGTATGGACAACCAAGTACCATTATGACAACACTAAATAATTGGTATAATAGTAATTTAGCAAGTTACGAAGAAGATTATATCGATACAGGAGCAGGATTCTGTAGTGATAGAAATTTACAAAGTGGAAGTTG
>DVJF01000038.1 GCA_018716965.1 Candidatus Caccenecus avistercoris
TTTATTAATTTGTTTATTTCATACGATAATTGCTTCCTTAAAATTTTTTTGGTATCTATATATCTTTTATCTATAATGATTGTTTTGTATTTTACCTTTATTTTTCTTGAAAAATGATATATTGCTTTAAAAATGCTTTTTCTTTTATCTAAAGAAAGCTTAGAGTAATCCCCTCTTTTCATTATTAAATCTGCCATATGAATCATATCTGTATATCCGATTTTTTCTAATCTGCTATTTAGTTTATTTATTTCTAGCATAATATTGTCCTCTTGTTCATGAAAAGTAAATGAAACACCATATAATTTTGATGAACCCTTACCAAATCCAAATTCTCCTGTCTCATCTACAAATATGTTTAATCGCTTCATAATATAAGTGTTCTGTTTTCACCTCTTTTTCTAAGTTCGAATTGTCGCTAAGATGCTAAAAAGGTTTCGATTAATGTCCATAACTCGGTTAATTTTCTTGAGATTATTGCAACACCTGTGATTGTAGTTGCAACGCCTGCTATTGCATTTTGAACTTTTTCAAATCTTCTTTTTATTCTAGGAAAATTTGTCTTAGAAGGATTTATAGTTTCCTGCATTATTTTTAATTCGTCGATTAATTCTTCTTTGCTTATCACATTATTTCGGTTTAATTTAGAAATCGAATTAATAATTTCGCTAATTAAAATATTTATTTTGTTTAAGTCGTTATTTATCTATTCTATATTTTTATTATCTTGTGATTGAAAATATACTGGTGAGTGATTACCATTAAAGTTAATCGCTGGATAAATATCATCATATTCCATCATTTTTTTACTTAATTCAATACTAATATAATTTATTAGTGGGTAAATAATTTTCTGGTTAAAATCCTGAATTATATCTATAAGTTTATTACTACTGCAAGTGTATAAACTAGCAATATTAAAATATAGCTTGTATTTTTGCATTTGCTGTGGTTTAAGTTTTCAGCAATAAAAAACGCAATGAAATAAATTAATTTCATCGCATGTTATTGTATTTTGATAGGCTTGTAAGTATGTATCTGTTATAAAAAAGCTTCTCTTTTTTTAAATCTTAGCACTAAAAAAATCTATCGTTATGATAGATTTTAGGTTTTCAATAGTTTTTTGCTAACTCAATTAATTAGCTGTTGTAGTGATTGTAGGTTGTGTAACTTCAATATTTAATGAAATTTGTTTTCCTGCATCTGTAGCGGTTTGGTCACCAGTACTTGGATAATCTACAACAACATAATAATATCTTGATGTATTAACAGCATCTTCACTATTAACAGTAATACTTTCATCTGCAACTTGGATTGTTTGTTCTTCAGCAGTATTTTTAGTTAATTTTCCAGTAGTACCAGCAGTACCTAATGAAGCAAAGTCTGCTGCATCTTGTTCACATACATATGCATATTGGTTTGTTCCACCTGAAGGTGTTACTTGTAAAGTACATCCAGCATCAATATCTGCATCAAGTGCTAATGCTTGTTCCTCTGTAGCAGTATAAATTGTATAATTTAAATCTGTTCCAGTGTTGTTAGTGTATTTTAAGTTAACATCATAAGAAATTGTTGATGTACTACCAGCACTTGCAGCTGTTTTACTAATGTTTACGCCTGCTGCAAAAACAGAAACACCACCTGGATAAGATAAATATGTAGTATTATCTGCTAGAGAAGACACATTAATAGCTGAAACTGTTTCAGTAGTTACTGTAGCTTCATTATTTGCACCAGTTCCAGGGTTATTTGCTGCTGTGAAGTATGCAAATGTTGCACCTACTACTGCTACTAATAGAGTAGCTACAGCGATAACTGTTAACAAGATTGTGTTCTTCTTTTCCACTATTGTTTACCTCCTTTACTGTAAAAATAATATCAAAAAAAGTGTATTATTTCAACACTTTTTTCACAATTTTTTCAAAAAATTTTATTTTACCTATTTTTTAGTGTCAATATTATCTGTTTTGTTCGCTATTAAGATTATATGTTCTATTAATTATCTTTGATTTTTTTAATTATAAGTTTTTATTATTATAAATAAAGTCAACAATATTTTCATGATTGATACCATCTCTTTTTTGAAGTAGTAAGTCCATGGTAAATAAATATCGTGGATATAATTCTTTGATCATGTAAAATGGTCGATATTCTCTTTCTTCTGTTTCTTTGCTACTTATATCTTTTGATATTTGAATATAGAAATATGAATCATAATTTTTTCTAGCTATAAAATCACATTCTAATTTACCAATTTTTCCTACAGAAAGTTGATAGTTTTTACTCTTTAAGTATAAATACATGATATTTTCAAGGACTGGACCATAATTTATTCTATTATCTGTATTTTTGGAGTAATAGATACTTAAATCAGCTAAATAATATTTTTTTTCGCCTTTTAAGACCAATTTTGATTTTATATCAAATAAATCACATGGATATATTATCTTTGCTTTTTCTAATATGTCTAAGTATCTTTTAATTGTTCTCCTGTCTGTTTTTATTTTGGCTTCTTCTATCAAATAATCGTGGATATTTTTAATAGAAGTTACTGCTCCAAAATTATTGATGATATATTTTTCTATTCTTTCAAATAAAGCCTTATCTTTTATTTTATTGCTTGTTTGAATGTCTTTTTCAAAAATTTGATTAATAACGCTGCTAGTATAGAGTATTTTTTCATCATAATTATCATAATCTAATGACTTAGGAAAACCACCGTTTCTTATATATTCTTCAAATTCTAAATAAATGTTTTCATTGACGCTTTTATTTAAAAATCTTTTCATATCTACATATTCATAGAATGATAAAGTAGTCATTTCAATTTCAATATATCTTCCAGTTAGTTTAGTTACTAGTTCTCCACTTAATAAATAAGAATTAGATCCAGTTATAAAAATGGAAATGTTTTTTTCTTCACGATAAGCGTTAATTAAAGATTCAAAATTTTTAGCATTTTGTACCTCATCAATAAATAAGTATTTAAAATCATTATCTATTATTTTTTCATCAATTATTTTTTCAAGCTCTTTTGATGTTTTGATATCTTTATATTCCTTTTTGTCTAATTCTATATAAATTATATCTTTTTCTTTAATGCCGTTTTCTAATAATTCCTCTATGACCGATTTTAAAAAATATGATTTTCCACATCTTCTAATACCAGTGATAACTTTAATTATGTCATCTTTATAAAATCCGCGAATTTTTTTTAAGTAATCTTCTCGTTTATATATTTTTTCCATATTATTTCACCACTATAATTTTATAATATTTTATAAAAAAAGTCAAGTTATCGACCATTTTTGAGTATAGTACGCCAAAATTGGTCGATAACTTGGCGCTTTGATGTTTTTTCTTATGCTAATCCTTTTTTGACAACTACACTCAAAAATAATAAAAGTTGAGTGTGATTGTCAAAATTTGCTTCTATTTCACTTCTTTTTTAGTGTCAAAGAAACTCTTTTTTTGTCTTTATTTATGTCAAGTACATAACACTTTACTATATCACCTACACTTAATACTTCACTTGGATGTTTGATAAATTTATCTGTAATTTCAGATATATGAACTAAAGCATCATTTTTAAGTCCTATATCTATAAAAGCCCCAAAATCGATAACATTTCTTACTGTACCCTCTAGTTCCATACCAATACTTAAATCATCAATGGTTAAAATATCACTTTTAAGAATAGGAGCAGATAATTCATCACGGGGATCTCTTAGTGGTGATATTAATGATTTTACGATGTCTTCTAAAGTGTATATGTCGGTTTTTAATTCACTTGCTATTTCTTCTGTATTAATATCCTTTAATACATCTTTTATTTTAGTAGTCCCAATATCTTCTTCTGTTAGATTGTATTTTTTTAATAACTCTTTTGCTATATTGTAACTTTCTGGGTGAATAGATGTTTTATCAAGTATATTTTTACCTTCAGGAATTCTTAAGAATCCTATTGCTTGAACATATACTTTATCACTAAAAACTTTAGATAATTCACTTCTTGTTAAAATGCTTCCCACTTTAGCTTTATAATCTAATAATTTATCGATCATCTTCTTATTTAATCCTGATATATAAGATAATAATTCACGAGATGCTGTATTTACATTTACTCCTACTTGGTTTACTGCTGTAGATACGACAAATTCCAGTTCACTATCTAGTTTCTTTTGAGTTACATCATGTTGATACATACCAACGCCAATACTTTTAGGATCAATCTTTACTAACTCACTTAAAGGATCGATTAAGCGTCTAGCAATCGATACAGCACTACGCTCTTCAACATGTAAGTCTGGAAATTCTTCCTGAGCTAATTTAGATGCTGAATAAACACTGGCACCTGCTTCATTGACAATGATATATGACACTGGTCTTGTAGCTTCTTTAATAACTTTTGAAAAAAAAGCTTCACTTTCACGGGATGCAGTACCATTACCAATGGCGATAATATCAATGTTATATTTACTAATTAGATCTAATACTTTTTTCTTTGAACCTTCAAAATCATTTTTAGGTTCATGCGGGAATATTACATCAATATGGAGTAATTCCCCTGTTGGAGATATTACTGCTAGTTTACAACCAGTACGAAAAGCTGGATCAAAACCTAGAACTGTTTTGCTTTTAATTGGTGGTTGCATAAGTAAATTATGTAAGTTAATGCCAAAATTCTTTATTGCTTGTTCTTCTGCCTTTTCGGTTAAGTCTGCTCTAATTTCTCTTTCGACACTAGGAAGTATTAATCTTTTTAGAGCATCAGCAATACTTGCTTTTAGTAATTTTGTTGTTTCTTTATTATTTTTATGAATTAATTTGTTTTCTAAAAAAGATATTATTTTTTCCACATCTGCTATAATATCCACTTTTAATATTCCTTCTTTTTCACCACGATTTAGTGCTAGTAATTGGTGAGGTTTTACCCAAGATACTTTTATTTCATAATTATAATAAATTTCATATGTTTTAGTTTCATCTACAGCATTTTTCTTAATACTCGATTTTAAAATACCATTTTTATATAAATAATTTCTAATATATTTACGGAAAGAAGCATTATCGGAAATATTTTCTGCTACAATAAAGCAAGCTTGTTCTAAAGCAAAATTGATATCTGGTACTTTATCATTTACAAACTTTTTAGCCACTTCTAAAATATTAGCATTTTCTCTAAATATTTCTTTAGCAAGTGGTTCTAATCCTAATTTTATAGCTTCCGTTGCTTTCGTTTTTTTCTTTTCTTTAAATGGACGATATAAATCTTCGACATCAACTAATTTTTCTGCTTGTAATATATTTGTCTTTAATTCATCCGTTAGTAATCCTTTTTCATCAATTAGTCTTATAACATCTTCTTTTCTTTTTTGCAGGTTTACTTGGTATGTATAAACTTCATTAATTTTATTTATTTCGTTTTCATCTAAAGCTCCTGTTGCTTCTTTACGGTATCTGGCAATAAACGGTATAGTTGCTCCTTCACTTAATAAATTTAGGGTATTTTTTACTTGATATTCTTTGATGTTTAATTCTAAACAAATATTTTTAATTATTGTTTCATTCATAATTTAGCCTCCAGAATTTAACTATAGCATAAAAATTTTTACTAAGCAACTAGAAATATTGAGGGAAATTGAAAAAAATATGTCTATAAATTTAACAATTATTCTTTTTATACATATAAACTTATTTTATAATTTTTTAAAAATATATAAATTCACCGGCGAAATATATTAATTTGGCTAGCCAATTTATATAATTTCATCGGTGAAATATACTAAATTGGTATTTTGCTTTTATTTTTTCTTTCTTATATAGTGATGCCGGAAAGGAGATAATATGCGAAATAATACACAAACTTTAATGCATGATTTATTATTTAAAGAAACTTTTGCAGATCCTCATAATAGACGTCAATTAGAATTTTTCTTAGAACAAATTTTAGGCTATAAAACCGGATATTTACATGACAAATTAGATGTTAGTTACGAAAGTCCTATCAAGAAGAATAAGCTTAAAGATAAGAGTATCAGGGGAGATATAGTTATTAAATTTGATGATGCTGTGGTAAATCTGGAGGCATTTACGAATTTTAATGGTAGTTCTATTGATAAAAGTATTTATTACATTATGAAGATACATACAAGTAAATTAAAAATAGGACAAGATTATCATGAAATTGGTAAAACTATTCAAATCAATTTTGTTGAGAATGCTCATTTAGGATTGAAAGAAAAATTAGTCTATGATTTTCATATCGCTTGTGATGAGATGCCTGAAGTGAAACTATTAAAAGATTCTTTTTGTGTCAAGATAGTGCAAATTGACAAGGCAAGAGAGTTAGGATATACTAATAATATATTAGATAAATGGTTTAAGTTTATTGCGGCAAATGGTAGTAGCGAAAGGGAAATCATTGCTAAAGGAGATGTTTTATTAATGGAATTAAATGAGTGGATTAATAAGTATGTAGCTGATGATGAAACGCAAGAAGAGTTAAATAAATGGGACATTGAAATTGCAACAAATAAAGGAATTGAGCAAGGTAAAAAAGAAGAAAAGATGGAAATTGCTAAGAATTTGTTAAATACAAATTTGAGTGATGAAGATATAGCAAAAGCTACGGGTTTAAGTATTGAAGAAATCATGCAATTAAAAGAAGGTAAATAGTCTTCTTTTTTGAGTTATGATAAATATTAATGATAATTGCTCATATTTCCAAGTATTTAATGATTGTATCTTGCCAAAATCTATGATAGAATGACTTTAGCATAGTGATAGATATATTTCACACTAACAAGAATTCCTCACCATTCTTAACAGTCTAATTCCTTGGAGTTCCTAAATATTTAATAATGACGCATTAAGTCTTGTATTTATTGCTAGAAGCATTTTTAAGGGTTCGGCTAAATGTCGAACCTTTTACTTGCAATTTATTAAAGATATGATTATAATAAAAACTTATAGAAATGAGAAATGTTATATGATCCACAGTGAAGCTATGTTTTTTGAAATTATGTGCTTATATGCTATATTTACTGATTATGTAGAGTTAGAGCTTGATATATTAAAAGATGCTTTTTATGAATTGCAAGATATTATTACGGATAATATTAAAGCTATCAATTATAATTTTGATGAAGAATTAGATAATTTGGTTACTCATTATGGTTCTATATTTGAACTTACGGAAGATACTCTTATTATTCAGAGTGATATAGATAAAGCTTATGTCCTTTTAGATCAACAAATAGATGGCGGTTTTACAGAGTACGATGATTATATTTCTCAATTAGTGCAAAATATTAATATTTATCATATTTTGGATATTCAAGATCCCACTTCCCTATATAGTCCATTTTGGCAATTAAATAGTTCTATAATGGCTTATCATTTCTTACTTGCTCAAAAGGAAAATATGGGTGGTAAAATCGATAGCAAATATTTAGGTATTCTTTTAATATATGAAAATCAATTTCGCGATATGATTAGTGATATTAGTGGTAAAGATGATATATTTATGCGGGCAGCTTTAGAGTTCCAAAATGAGGAATATTCTTTAAATCCTGATTGGTATGTTGCACTATTTGAAAATCAGCCGCTTAAAAGTAAAGCTTTAAATCATAGTTTAGTATCTTATCATCTTAATTCCTATCCCTTAGAAATTAAAATGGAAGAAGATAATTTACAAGATAATTATTATACTTGTTATACCGATAGAGATTATTTTCTTAGCTATTTTATCATCGTACTAGATAGTTTACTTCCAAAACTATATAGCGAGGGAGAAATTAATAAATTATTAAATATTCGAAAGCATTTATTAATTGCTATTACTCCACCTATAGAAAAAGCATATATAGAACATGGCAGACTAGATGGAACATTAAAACCTTTAGCAAGAAATAAGAATTCGAAGCAAGCATTTTTGTCTTTTTATCCTACCGTGTTAGAACGAATAAAAGATTTAGATTGTCTTGATATGCAGCTGGATGTAAATAAAATTAGTAGTATGATTTTAAGTGCTATATTTATTCGGACATTTCTAGATACTTGTATGCATGAAGATGTTTTACAAGATGTCTATCATAGGATTATAAATGCTAAATTTTTGAACAATCCTAATTATTATTATGCTACTTTGTTTACCCAAACGATTATACTTTCGAATGATGAACCAGATATTCAAAAAAAGCGATAATTATTTGTCGTTTTTTGTTGCTTTTATTTTCTTTTCCTTTTATAATAGAGGCAAATAGAAAAGAGATTGGGTTATGGTTCATAGTGAGGTTTTGTTTTTAAAGTTGATTCATTTGTATCAGATATTTACAGATGAGACAAAAGTAGATATAGAAAGTTTGGAGCAAGCGTTTAATTCACTTGTCTATTTATGTAGTAATCATACAGATATACCAGTAGAACTTGATTTTCTAGAGGAATTAAAAAAACTGGAAGAAAACTATGATGATTTATTTCTAATTGATGATGATTTTGTTGGTTTTAAGGATTATGATGCTCTTACTATGCATATTATGATTTTTGAACAAATACAAGATGAAGCTACAGAATTAGATCAAGAAATAGATAGTATTATCCAAAACTTTATAATTTATCAGGATTTACATATTCCTATTCCTTTTAATGAATATGAATATTTATTTCAAATTAATTCTAATATAATTTTTTATCATTTAGTACTAGCAAATAAAGAAAGTAACAATACTTGTCAATTAAAAGATGCTAAACTTTTAAAATTTTTTACCGAGCTATTAGACTATCATCTGCTTTTATTAGATGAAGAGGATTACATAAAGGTTAATTCTATTTTGACATATTATAATCAGAAGTATTTGAGTGATAATATGTTTCATAATGCAAATTGGCATGTAGCTATGTTTGGTAATAATGTTGCGCCTTTATATTATGACCGGGTTTTTAGAAGTTTAAATGAAGAAATAGTTCTTGAAGATTATCAAGATGAAGAAAATGAATTAGATAATTTAATAGAGTTCGATGATACGGAATATTTAGATGAACAAAACTATTTTATTAGTATTTATACGTTTCGTTTAGCAGAGTTTTTACCTGCTGTTACTGATAAAAGAGTTAGAGAGTTACTGAATGTACGAAAGCATTTACTAATGACGATTAATTCTGATATGGAAAATGATTATGCAGAAACAGGTACTATTGATATATCTAAAATGCCTAAAACAGATGAGAGTTTGTTTACAAATGATTCTTTTTCATCCTTCTATTCTATTGTGTTAGAGCGCATTCAAGATTTGAATTGTTTGGATCGAAATATTACTAGTGAAAAATATGCTAGTATGATTATGAGTGCTATATTTATTCGGACATTCCTAGATTTATCAATTGACAAAGAAAAAGAACAGGAAATTGCTAGACAAATTACGAGTAGAGATTTTTATAAACAGACTTCTTATAGTACAGCTTCTTTTTTAATAGATAATATTATTTTCTATCAAAATGGGCTTGGATTACAAAGAAGGAATAATAGTTAACTACTTGTTAAAATAATAATATTGTGGTAAACTATACTAGTTTTGTAAATGAAAGGAGTAATTTTATGGAAAAAATCATAAATATTGCTGTGGTTGCCCATGTTGATGCTGGAAAAAGTACACTTGTTGATGCCCTACTTGATCAAAATGGCGTTTTTGATCCTCATGAAGTAGCACCCGAACGAGTAATGGATTCTAATGACCTTGAAAAAGAAAGAGGTATTACGATTTATTCGAAGAACTGTGCTATTCGTTATAAAGATTATAAAATAAATATTGTGGATACTCCTGGTCATGCTGATTTCTCGAGTGAAGTTGAACGGATTATGAGAACTGTTGATACAGTTGTATTACTTGTTGATTCGGCTGAAGGACCTATGCCTCAAACAAGATTTGTTTTAAGTAAAGCATTAGAGCAAAATTTAAAACCAATTTTATTTATTAATAAAATAGATAAGAAAGATGCTAGACCTTTAGAAGTTGTTGATATGACATTTAATTTATTTATGGAACTAAATGCTACGGATGAACAACTAGATTTCCCTATTGTTTATGGTATTGCTAAAGAAGGTATTGCTAAACTTTCACTAGATGATGAAAGTAATAGTATTGAGCCTCTTTTAGAAACTATATTAAAGCAAGAAGAACCATTTAAGGGTAGCGAAAATGATCCATTACAACTACAAATATCTAACTTGGATTATGATGATTATATTGGTAGACTTGGTATTGGTAGAATCAATAAGGGAAAAATTAAAAATGGTGAAGTTGTAACTTTAATTAAAAATGATGGTAAAGAAGAATCTTTTCGCGTTAGTAAATTATTTGTTAATGAAGGTATTAAAAGAATAGAAAAAGATGTTGCTTATTTTGGAGATATCGTTACTATTGCGGGATGTTCAGATATTTCGATTGGGGATACTATTTGCGAGAAAGGCATAATTGATCCACTTCCACCTATTCATATTGAGAAACCTACTCTATCAATGAACTTTTTAGTTAACTCTTCTCCTTTTGCAGGAAGAAGTGGTAAATTTTTAACTTCACGACATATTCGTGAAAGATTAGAGCGAGAACTAGAAACTAACGTTGGTCTTATTGTCGAAGAACTTGAGGGAGCTGATGGTTTTAAAGTAAGTGGACGTGGAGAACTTCATTTATCTATATTACTTGAAAATATGCGAAGAGAAGGTTATGAACTTTCGGTATCAAAACCAGAAGTATTATTTGAAGAAAGAGATGGAAAAAAGTTTGAACCTTTTGAAAAAGTTATTATTAATGTACCTAGTGATTATTCTGGTACAGTTATAAATGATTTACAAGAGAGAAAAGCTACTTTGGAAGTTATTACTAATAATGAAGAAAATAATTATGTACACTTAGAATTTTCAGCTCCAACTAGAGGTTTAATTGGCTATCGAAGTAGTTTTATTACGAATACTAAAGGTGAAGGCGTTATGGTTCGAAGTTTTTCGGAATATAAGCCATATGTTGGGGAAATTTCTGGTCGTAAAAATGGTGTTTTAGTTTCTATGGAAAACGGAAAAGCTTTAGGTTATTCTTTGTGGAATTTAGAAGATAGAGGAACACTTATTATTGAGCCAGCAACAGAAGTTTATGTTGGTATGATTATTGGTATTCATAATAGGGATAATGATTTAGATGTTAATCCTTGTAAAAATAAGAATCTTACTAATACGAGAGCTAGTGGTAGTGATGAGGCAATTAACCTTACGAAGCCTAAGAAATTTACTTTAGAAGAAGCTTTAGAGTTTATCGCAGATGATGAACTTGTAGAGGTTACTCCTACAGACATTCGTCTTAGAAAAAAAATACTTGATCCAAAAGATCGTTTTAGAGGCAATAGATAAGAATAACAGAAATGTTGTTCTTTTTTTTCATAAGAAAAAGATGAATTGAATCATCTTTTAACTTAAACATACATTATTTTTACAAATATTATTTGTTATGAATTGTCTTGAACCATCGCTTCTTAAAATATATCTAGCTTGCATTACAACATATGGATTATCACTATCAATAATTCCGACTGAAATTGTTAATTGATATCCGACTAAGCCAGTTCCGCTTGTATTTCTTATTTTTTGGCGATCTACTTGATGACTAAAGTTGTTACCTGCTATTCTTAATCCCATAGAACTTAATTCATTTACTAATCTTTGATAATCACTAGTTGATAATGTTTCATTTGGTGTGGAATTAGGGTTTATTGCACAACCATTTTGAGTTAAATTAACAGATAAAACATAGCTTGTATTATAAGTGGTATTACCATAAGAACAACTTGAACCACTACCACTTCCACTTACAATTACTTCTACACTGGCACTCTTACCATTTGCTGTTGCCGTTATCGTGGCAGTTCCATTACCAACGCCTGTAATGTTACCATTTGATACTGTAGCAACAGCTGTATTAGAACTTGTCCATGTTATGCTACTATTAGCTGGGTTAACGTAGGCTGTTACAGTTTTGGTTTGTCCAGGACTTAAATATATTGTTTTATAATTTAGAGATATACTTGATATAATTGGCCCAACAGAAGTACCTCCACCGCCATTTCCGCCGCCTGGATTTTCGGCACTAATTTCTTCCCATTTAGCTATGAGAGTTATATCACTAGTTATTTTGGTGTTAAAATCAAACTCGGCATCATTTAAATACCATCCTAGGAAATTGTAACCTTCTTTCGTTGGTTCAGTTGGTTCAATTACACTACCATTTTCAGCCACACGTTTTCTTTTTACTTCACTTCCACCATCGCTATTGAAAGTTACAGTATACATGTTTCCTTCTACTTCTAAAATGGTTAATTTTACTTCAATAGGATCTGTTGCGTTATCATAATCATCTTTAGCTATAATTTTTACAGTATGCTCACCAACTTCAACAATATTAGAATAATCAATTGGATTATCCTCTTCATCTGTATCTTCGGCATAAAATTCAATAATACAATCACTGGTAGCATCATAACAAGCATCTATAAAATCAGTTGCTTCGTATACATCTCCATCGTATATTTCCAAATCCTTTGTAACTACAGATGGAGCACTTGTATCTTCTACATTTAAGTTAACCGTGTATTCTTCTCCTTCAATTTCAATTGTTACGCCATAAGTAGCTGGAGTAATTAAAATATTTTGAACACAATCATATCCGTCATAATTTGGCTCTTCTTCACTATAGATTTCTTCGACTTCTTCTTCTGAACATAAGGATGTGTCATAACTTAATTCAAATTCATCAGGATAGGTAATTATAATACTATTAAGATCAATGTTTTCTAGTTCATCAAAGTAATCACTTACTTCAGGAAGTGGTGAGCCTGATTCAATTGTTAATTCTTCTTTTAATGTATAAGTAGGTTCTACTGGCTCTGTTGGTTCGGTTGGCTCATCTCTAGTAGCTAGTATAATTATTATTATAACTATGATTAGTACTAAGCTTGAGGAACCAATAATTAACCATTTTAATTTTCCTTTTTTGGCATATTTTTTTATATATGTTTCATCAAATATAAATCTTTTTTTCAAGGTAATCCCCGTCCTTATTATACTACTATTTAATATTATCATGTTTTTTATAAAATTGCTAGATGTTATTCATTTATTTCCATAGAAAAATGGGATAATTAGTATCCCATTACCATATCTAAAGTTTCATCATTTTCAATAAATTCTTTGACCTCAATTATTTCATATTCATTTTTGGTATTTCGAATAACAATATTTTTAATACCAGCATTAATAATCATGCGTTTACACATAGCACATGGTCTTGAATGACTTACATACTCACCAGTGGAAGCTTCTATACCTACCATGTATAGGGTTGCATCTAGACAATCTTTACGTGGAGCACTAATGATAGCATTAGCCTCAGCATGAACACTACGACACATTTCATAACGTTCCCCTCTTGGTATATGCATTTTTTCACGCATACAATAATTTAAATCAATACAATTTTTTCTTCCTCTTGGAGCACCATTGTAGCCGGTTGCTATAATTTCATCATTTTTTACAATAACAGCTCCCCATTTTCTCCTAAGACAGGTAGAACGCTCTAAGGCTACTTCTGCCATATCTAAATAATAATTAATCTTATCTACTCTATTCATAAAACACTCCCATATTATTTTAGCAAATTTCTTTTTGAAGCTCAATCTTTTTTCAAAAGAAAAAGAAGCTTATTCCTCTTTTAAAGCTTCTTCTAATTCTTCTTTAGTCATTTTGGTATAACCTTTGATACCACGTTCTTTAGCAGTTTCTCTTAACTCTGTTAAAGTTTTTTCTTCTGTATTCTCACTTTCTGGAGTTAATTTGCCAGTTTTAACTAAAGAGTCAATTTGTTCTTTAGTTAAAGTTTCATTTTCTACTAGAGCATCTGCTAGTAACATAACTAAATCTTTGTTTTCTTTTAAAATATCTTGAGCTTTTTTATAGCATTCATTGATAATTTTTCTTACTTCTTCATCAATTTCGTGAGCTACTTTATCAGAGAAGTTTTTCGCTTTGCCATAATCACGGCCTAAGAATACACCTTCTGATTTTTCTTCATATTCTACAGGTCCTAAATCACTCATACCATATTCGGTAACCATGCTTCTGGCAATATTCGTTGCTCTTCTAAAGTCGTCTGATGCACCGGTTGTAATTTCGCCAAGATACATTTCTTCACTTACACGACCTCCGAGCAAGCCAATAATTTGGGCCTCTAATTCGTTTTTCGTCATAATACCGATTTTTTCTTCTTTTGGAAGCATCATCGTGTATCCACCAGCGACACCTCTTGGAATAATTGTGATTTTATGAACTTCATTAGCATCTTCTAGTTTTAAGCCAATTACAGCATGTCCAGATTCATGGATGGCAACAAGTCGTTTTTCTTTATCAGTAATTTTACGACTTACTTTTGCTGGACCCATTAAAACACGGTCCGTTGCTTCATCTATTTCATCCATAGTAATCGCTTCTTTATTGCGTCTTACAGCAAGTAGGGCTGCTTCATTAAGAAGATTTTCTAGGTCCGCTCCACTGAAGCCTGGAGTTCTTAAACTTAAGTTCTTTAAGTTCACATCAGGTGCTAAAATTTTGTTCTTAGCATGAACTTTTAATATTTGTTCACGTTCGTTAGCATCCGGTAAGCTTACTGTTACTTGACGGTCAAATCTTCCTGGACGAAGTAGGGCTGGGTCTAGAACATCAGGTCGGTTAGTAGCAGCCATAATAATGATTCCTTCATTTTCACCAAAGCCGTCCATTTCGGTTAATAATTGGTTTAGAGTTTGTTCACGTTCATCATGACCACCGCCAAGGCCTGTTCCTCTTTGACGACCTACAGCATCTATTTCATCAATAAAGATTAGACACGGTGCACTTCTTTTAGCATCTTTAAACATTTCACGAACACGTGAGGCTCCAACACCTACGAATAACTCTACAAAGTCAGATCCACTAATATAGAAGAATGGTACATTTGCTTCGCCTGCTACAGCACGTGCAAGTAAAGTTTTACCTGTTCCTGGAGGGCCTACTAATAAGACACCTTTAGGAATTCTAGCACCAAGTTTTTGGAACTTCTTGGGATTTTTTAGAAAATCAATTAACTCTTTTACTTCTTCTTTTTCTTCTTTTAATCCGGCAACATCACTAAATTTTGCTTGATGTTTGTCATCACTAAGTTTGGCTCTACTTTTACCAAAATCCATTGATCCTTTATTAGAACTAGCTAATTTTGAAAATAAAATATAAGATATTACAATTAGTAAAACTAATGGTAAAATATTTACAATGATATATAAAACAGGGCTAGATCCTGGATCAGATTCTGTTTCATATTCTTTAATTTCATTTTCTTCTGTTAACGTTAAAATATTTGATATTTCGGCTTCTACTACACGAGTTTCAAATGTTTCATTATCAGCATAGCCATCTAATTTACCAGTAATGTAATATACTGATTCACTACTTTTAGGCATAATGGTAATTTCCGTTACTTCATTTTGTTCAAGAGCCGTTAGTAATTCTCCTGTTGTTAGCTCATTAACTCTTCTTCCTCCTAAATTAAGGATAAAGAAGGTAGCTATAATAATTATAAACAATACTAGATATGGAAAAAAGTTTTTGAAAGCATTGTTTTTCTTTACATCTTTTATATTCATTTTATTCCTCCTCATATGAAAGTATTATATCATATATTCCGTTTGTTTCTACATCAAATTTTGATTTTTTTACACCTGGAAGCCAAAGAATGGTATTATTGCTATCCGTTACGATAGGAATTTCGTCTCTTTTGGCTTTTGGTATTTTTTCATCAATAAATATATTTTTAACTTTTTTAGTTCCATTTAAATTTTTAACCATCATCCGATCACCATTTTTTTTAGTTCTTACCTTAAGGGGTAATATGATATCTTTACTATTTAATCTGATAATATTATTTGATTTTCCTTCTTTCTTGGCAACTTTTCTAATGGCTTTATGATTAGGTAATATTACTTCGTCTTCTAAAATATATTCATAAGCATTTTCTTTATTAATCTTCTCTATTTTATAATAATTATAACTTTTTATTGCTTGATAATTACCTGGAAGAGTAATACTACTACTTGATTTATTTGTGCGTATCATGCCTATAATTAAATCTGTATGTTTATCATTAACTAAAAATAAATCATTAATATAAATAGAATTTAGGGTGTATTCAACAACTTTTTTTAGTAAAAAATTATCTAATTCTTTTAATTTATCAATTTTCAAACCTTTTTCATCACTTATATCTTTTATTAAATTGCTAATATAAGTTTCTAGGAAATTGTTTACATTTATTAATTCTTCACTAAATTTTAAATACTTGTGATGAACATTGGGATCTTCTTTTTTTAAGAAAGGAAGTATATTTTTACGATAACGATTTCTAGTATATTTATCGCTAAAATTACTTTCATCAATAAAATACTTTAACCCTAAATTATCCATATAATCCATTATTTCTTGTTTCGTTTCGGTTATTAGGGGTCTTATAATCGTATAATTATCTTTTTCATATTCCTTTTTAAATCCAGCATAGCCT
This sequence comes from Candidatus Caccenecus avistercoris, assembly GCA_018716965.1. Classification (GTDB taxonomy): domain Bacteria; phylum Bacillota_I; class Bacilli_A; order RF39; family UBA660; genus Caccenecus; species Caccenecus avistercoris. The sequence continues at coordinate 16,632 of DVJF01000038.1, forward strand.
TTTAGGCTGCTTCCTCTAGTTAAACGCATTAATATCGTTTCCATTAAATCATCCCCATGATGGGCAGTCATTAAGTATTTAGCATGGTAAATATGTACTAATTCGTTAAAGAAGTTATACCGTTTTAGGCGGGCAGCTTGTTCTATGTTGTCATTGCCATAATCCTTTAATTCTAAATATTCATATATTAGATTATTTTCTTCACAAGTTTTTTGGACAAATGAAGCTTCTACCCTGCTTTCATTTCTTAAATTATGATTGACATGAGCAACAATTAGTTTTAAATTTAACTCACTTTTTAACTCACACAATAAATGAAGAAGACACATGGAATCTGGTCCTCCACTGGTTGCTACGACAATACAATCTTTTTCTTTTAATAAAGTACGCAAATATATTAAAACTCTTTTCATAATTCTCCCATGCCCTATTATTTTAACGCACATTCCTTTTTATAGCAAGAACTTTTTAATTTAAGGGATTACTATGGGATAAAATAGCTTTAATATTTTTTTCAATAGCTTCTAAATCAAACTCTATAATTTCATTTTCTTCTACTTCTTTTCTTTTGATGACATAATCTAAGAAATGAAGATCACTTATTTTATCTAGCGCATCATGTTCTTTTAAAAGAGCAAAGTAATCGGCTAGAATTTCACTTAAAGTGTTATTATAAGTGCTTAGGGTATTATCATCTTTTACGATACCAATGCCATAGATAGTAGCAATAAAGGGATTAGCTGGTTCTAGCAGGTCATCTAAAATAAAATTATTGTTGCAATAGCTTATAAAAGGCATTACATCACTCTCATGATAAAAACGAATTACAATGTTTTCATTGGTCGCTTTCACATGAAATTTAACGACAGATTCGACACTATTTCTTATTAAATAAGAGAAAATCGTTTTTAGAGCACTAATCATATATTCATATTTAACAGGAAAATATACTTTGCAAGACTCAGTATAACTTGCACGAGATTCGGTGTAGTAACCTATGTAATGAGTAGTATTTTCTTTTTGACCCGTTTTTCTGGTAATATGACGAACTAAAGAGTTATTTAGACTTTTTAAAAATGTTTCATAAAAGGCTTCTATATCATTTACTAAGGTAGTATCTTTTTTAATACCAATATATTTTAATTTGTAATAAATCTCGTCCTTAGTTAGGAGCTTGCCCGTTGTTTTAATATCACTGGCAATTTGTTTTAAAAAATCATTAATTTTCATTATCTTCATCCTTCCTTAAAATTACTTCTTCTTTCGTTATTTTATCTTTTATAAAACCATGTTCTTGATAAAATTTCCTAGATTTACTATCTTTACTGCTTATTTTAACAGTACTTATATTATCTTTTATTTTGTTAAGTACTTTTGCTTCTAAACCTTTATTTTGATATTCTTTTAACATATATAATAAACTTAGTTCTTTATTTTTTAAATGATAAATGCCAATAGGTTTTAGAAAGTTATAAATTATGGTATATTCATCATAATTTCTCGATACATAATCATTCATACTTGCTATAACTTTTAGTTTTTCTCTATCACTTTCTATAAAAGGAAGTGTTGCATGAATAAGACATTCTGTTAGAAATGGTAAATCTTTTTTATTTACTTTTTTATATCGCACTATAATCACCTTTATTATCTAAATTATATATTATTTTTCTTTATTTGTACAGAGAAAAAGCGGCTCAACACTTTTTAGTGGGGTCAAAAATTAATAATTTCTTCGATAAATAAAGGGAAAAATGGGTATTTTTACCTTCTTCAAAATTTTTTCCCTTTTTTTGCATCTTTTTTTGCTATTTCTCACAAAAA
>DVJF01000001.1 GCA_018716965.1 Candidatus Caccenecus avistercoris
GCAACATAAAATCAGAGACATTTTCGCATAAAAATGACTAAGACTTAAAAAATATAGCATTTTTCTGTAGAGACATTTTCGTATAAAATTAACTACTAAAAAAGTGGACATTTTTGCGTAAAAGTCACACACTAAGCCAAAAAAAAGAAACTCTAATCTCTAGAATTTCCTATAATTGACAATAAATGTAAGAATATATTAATAAAATCTAAATATAATTCAAAAGCACCATTAATTGCCACTACATCATTATTCATGCCCGCATTACTAAGTATTTTAACTTTTTGAATATCATATGCCGTAAAACCAAAGAAAATAATTAATGCTATAATAGAAACAATTAAATCAAATGTTGTATTAGCTAAAAATAAATTAACAAATGAGCATATAATAATAGCTAAAAGCCCCATAATTAAAAAGGTACTTATTTTATTTAAATCAACATTTACAAAATATCCAATCGCTCCAAATATTGCAAAAACAACCGCTGCTATTAAAAAAACATACATAACACTACTAATTTCAAATCCCACAAAAACACTTGAGAATGTTAGTCCACTTACAAACGAATACAATAAGAAACATATCTTCGCTGTAATAGGCTTCATCTTATGTACTCTCGCTGAAAAATAAATAACTAATGCAAACTCTAAAATAATAATTAACCAAAAAAGTGGTCCCCCAAAAATAGATAACAACATGTTTTCATTAATAGACACAATATAACCTGTTAAAAACGTAACAATCAAACCCACAAACATCCATAAAAATGTTTTTGACAACAACTGATTCATCTAAATCCTCCTCATACTTATATTATATCACAAGCAACTATTTTAGTAAACTAGCCTGTCTTTTAAAAAATAAATATAACCCCCATAATATTAGTATTTCCATTCCCTCCAAAATAATAACCACAGGAATATATTTTAAAAATGGCATTAAATGAATAATAAAAGGTGGTATCGCTTGTGAGAAAAAATAATTTGTTCCAAAGTAATAATTAAAAATCTTCATCAAAAAATAAATAATATTTAAAACAACAACTAACTTGAAAACATGCTTTAATTCTACTTTTCTAGGATACAAATAAAATGTGCATAACCCCATAATTACTAACAAATGATGACTAATAACATATAAATAAAAATTGAATGATTCCCAAACACTTACAACATCAAAAAAAATAATCGCTGGAATTGGCCCCAAAAAGGCAAGAAAATACAAATAGGAATACCGATTCTCTTTTTTTAGTATTACTGCTATAATATAAAAATAATTAGACAAATAACAAAGATGAAATGGTAGCATGGTTTTATAATCGAATGTTTGATAATAAAAACTAGATACATACAAAACAATCATATTAAGAAGTAAAATAATAGCAAATATTACGACTATCCTCCGTTTTAAAACATTAGATAATTGATATAATCGCTTCCTATTAAAATAAATAACCATTAATCCAACTAAAACAAAAGCAATCAAAAACAAATGTGTCTTCCCAAATAATTTAAAAGGAATAGTTATATTTTCATCAACAAAAAATTCTTTCAGCTTCATACCAAATCATATGATAACTAAAAGAATTTATACTAAACATTAAATCTAAAATAAACAATATCTCCATCTTGCATCAAATAATCTTTGCCCTCTAACCTAAGTTTACCAGCTTCTTTTACTTTTAACTCACTTTTATACTGATATAAATCATCAAAACTCATAACTTCCGCTTTAATAAAACCTCTTTCAATATCAGAGTGAATGAGTCCTGCACAAGATTTAGCATTAGCGCCTCTCTTAAAAGTCCATGCTCGGCACTCATCAGGACCTGCAGTAAAGAATGTTTCCAGTCCAAGTAGTGAATAAGTAGCAAATATTAGCCGGTCTAGTCCACTACTATTAATACCAAGTTCTTGTAAAAAAAGTTTCTTATCATCATCATTTAATTCTGATAATTCTGATTCCATCTTACAACACATCACAATAACTCCAGCCTGTTCTTTCGCCGCATATTCACTTACTAGTTTTGTATAATTATTTTCCCCTACTACAACATCATCTTCTAGCACATTCGCAACATAAATAAGCGGTTTTAAAGTAATAAAACTAAAATTTTTCATAAGCATTTTTTCTTCTTCTGAAAAATCTACTAACCTAAGAGGAATATTTTTCTCCAAGTTTTCTTTTGCTTTTGTGAGCACGGATACTTCCGCTACTGCGTCCTTATCTTTAGTCGTTTCCGCTTTCTTCATAATCTTATTAAGTCTGTTTTCTATTATTTCCAAATCAGCTAAAATAAGTTCCACATTAATAATTTCAATATCACGAATCGGATCCGTTTTACCCTCTACATGTGTAATATTAGGATCATCAAAACAACGTACAACTTCAACAATGGCATCAACTTCTCTAATATGACTTAAAAATTTATTGCCTAAACCTTCACCCTTAGAAGCACCCTTTACTAAACCAGCAATATCGGTAAACTCAAAAGTAGTAGGAACCGTACTTTTAGGAAGATATAAATCTTCTAAAAATTGCAATCTCTCATCAGGTACAGTCACCATACCAACATTCGGATCAATGGTTGCAAAAGGATAATTAGCTGCCAAAATATTTTTCTTAGTAATAGCATTAAACAAAGTAGACTTACCAACATTAGGAAGTCCCACAATACCTGCTTTTAAACTCATACATTCACCTCATCAGTAACAGTATTATAACACGATTTTAAATATTTTTGATAATTTTTAATACAGTAAAGAAAAAACACCAGTCAAAACTGATGTTAAATAGTAGTAGACCCTCCAATACCAATCGGAAGACCAATAATATACCACACAATGATTAACCCGAGTAATATTACTCCTACTGCTACACTATAAGGTACTTGAAACCTTAATGTTTTAAATAAATTAATTGGTTTTTTATTTTGATTATATTTTTCCAAATAAGCAAGATATATAACATAATAAGTAGCAAGTGGTGTAAGTCCCATCGTTACACTCTCACCAAACCGGAATATAACCTGTGCAAATTCGGGAGAAAGACCTACATTCATAAATGCCGGTACAGCTATACCAGCCATAATAGCCCATTTAAAGGTCGAACCTGGCAAGAAAATAGTTACAATAGCACTAATCACAAACAATATAATAATTAAAGGAAAAGCCCCTAACCCATCAATAGTAAGAATATTAGCAAGTGCTGCTGTAATTACTTCTCCTATATTCGTACTTTTAAATATACTAATAAAGGTTGATGCAAAGAAAATGATAACTAGTGTTTTACCAATTCCATCCAAACTATGACCTAAGTCATCACACAAATCTTTATTATTACGGATAGTCTTAGCCCCAATTCCATAGAAAAGTCCTAAAATAACAAAGAACATCGTAACAACAAAGACAAACCCTGTACTAAAGAAAGAATCCACACTAAATAACTTATCAATATAAAATTCTTGTGAATAATCGAGGAGTGCTCCTGATAAAGGAAGTCCTGGAATAATACAATATATGAAGAACAATAAATATAATAAACCAGCAAAACCAGCAATAATTAAACCACGTAATTGTCTTTTAGTAATGGTAAATTCTTCTTCCATCTCTTCTTCAGGAAACTCATACTTAGGCATCTTGGGAGCAATAATATTTTCGGTAATAAAAGTTATAGCAAGTGTAACTAATATTACAGCTACAATCATAATAAACACAAAAGCCCCAGTTCCCAAAGTATAATTAGCATTTAAAGCATGAGCCCCAAGTAAAGTATAATCCATTAAAGCCGAGTCTGTACTAGTAAGTAGTATACTAATACCCGATCCTGCTGATAAAGCGGCAAAACTAGCTATAATACCAATATAAGGATTTCTATGCCCATATATAAATATTAAGGCACTAAGTGGTATCATAACTACAAATGGTAAATCACCCATAATACTTGATAATACACAAATAAATACTAACCAAAAAGTAACCGTTTTCTTTTTAGCTTTCTTAGTTAAAAGAGTAATAACTGTTTTTAAAAATCCACTTTTCTCCATTACCCCAATACCAATTAAGATAATAATTAAACTAGATAATGGCTTAAAAGAAACAAAATTAGATACAGTTGTTGTAAATATATATTTAAGTCCACTTAAACTAAACAAACTTTCTACTGATACTAAACTTTGTGTATAATTAAACGTCACACTATCTGTAATAGTATTATATGTTACTTGTACACCCAGTAAAGATAAAAATCCACTTATAACAATTGTTAAAACTATTAAAACTAACAAAGTCATAATAGGATCTAGTGTAATTCGTTCTTTAAGATTTCTTTTCTTCATTTTCTTCACCCAAAACTTTTTTCAATTTTCGTTCAAATTCTAACCGATCAATCATAACTTCTCGACCACAATTTAAACACTTAATTTTAATATCAACTCCAACCCGTATAATCTTCCATTTATTTTCTCCACAAGCATGAGGCTTCCTCATAACCACTATATCATTCAATTTAAATGTCTTTTCCATGATGCACCTCTACTTGTTCATAAGGAATCTTTATATGATTTTTATCATAAGCAACTTTTACTCTTTTAAGAATCTCTCTTTTAACTTTATAACGATCATCTTGCTTACAAATAACATGAATTAAATAATTAACCTGACTAGATTCAAAACCGTTAACACCTAAATAAGAAGAATCCGGAAGTGCTATTTTATCTTCCAAAGCTTTATTAACTACTTCAGTTAATACTTTTTCTACTTTATCAATATCTTCTTCATAAGCAGTTGGAATATCTAAATATAAATCAGCTTTCTTTTGAGAAGCATTAATAATGGTATCAATATTACGATTAGCAATAATCATAACTTCACCATCAAAGCCTTTTATTTTTGTTGTTCTAAGTCCTAATTCAAGTACCTCACCAGTAAAATCATTATAAGTAACGGTATCACCAACCGCCAAATAATTTTCCATTATAAGCATAATTCCACTAATAAAATCTTTCACTGTATCTTGTAATGCTAAACCTAAAACAACACCTAAAACTCCTAGACTAGCTATTAAACTACGCGTATCAACACCATAAAAATCTAATATAACTAGCATAGCAATTATAACTAAAACATATTTAAAAATACTTTGAAATAACTTAATAATTGTTTTCCGTCTCTTTACTTCAAAGGCTGTTTTTCCTTTAACCATTATTTTTTCTATACCCTTATTAAATATAGAAATTACAAGAAACGTCACTAAAATAACTACAGCTGTTCCAAAGATTTGTTTTGTCATAATAATATCAAATAACTTTTCAAAAAATTCCATTCTACTCTCCTTCAATATTAATATTTAATTCTTCTAATATTCTAGCAAGTTCATCTTCATCTTTATAAGGAATTTCAATCTTTTTATTACTAATTTTAACTTTTACCCCAAGCTTTTCTCTACATAAATTCTCATAAATACTATAACGTATATCATAAGTAGTATTACGACTTATATTATGCTTTTTAGGTAAATCTAAAGCATTAATCATTTTTTCAGTATCTCGTACACTTAAATCATCATGTACGATTTTTATAGCTAATTCTTCTATTTTCTTAGGATCTTCAAGCTTACTTAAAGCTCTTGCGTGTCCCATGGATAATTCTTTTGATTCTACTAACTTAATTACCATATCTGGTAAAGTAAGTAAACCAAGCATATTAGTAATATAACTTCTACTCCGAGAGAATTTATGAGCTAACTCTTCTTGCGTAATATTATTAATCTTTAAAATATTCTCATAAGCTTTAGCTTCTTCAATCGGATTTAAGTTTTCTCGCTCAATATTTTCAATTAAAGCAATTTCCATCATTTCTACATCATTAAACTCTTTAATAATCGCTGGAATATTCTTAAGTCCAGCTAGTTTAGCAGCTCTTGTTCTACGTTCTCCTGCTACTAACTCATATCCTTTAATTCCTTTTTTAACAATAATAGGCTGAATAACACCATGTTCTTTAATGGAATTAGCTAGCTCTTCTAATGCTTCACTATCAAATATTACTCTTGGCTGATAAGGATTACTTCTTATCTCATCAAGAGGAATTTCCACAATTCCCCCACTACTTTTACCCTCATCAACAATTTCTTTTTCAAAATTATCAAAATTAATAACTTCATTTGAAAATAATTGTTCTAATCCCTTTCCTAAAGCTTTTTTTCTAGTTTCGGTCACGACTAATCACTTCCTTTGCTAAATTGGCATAAGCCATTGTTGCTTTACTTTTTGGATCATATTCATTGATTGGTTTCCCATGACTTGGAGCCTCTACTAAACGAACAAGTCTTGGAATAATCGTATTAAATACTTTATCTTTAAAGTATTTACGAACTTCCTCGATTACTTCCAAACCAATAATTGTTCTACCATCAAGCATAGTTAAAAGAACTCCCTCAATTCGTAAAGTGGGATTCATACTAGATTGCACCATAATAATGGAATTTAAAAGCTGTGTAATTCCCTCAAGTGCAAAGAATTCACATTGAACAGGAATAATTACCGAATCACTTGCAACTAATGCATTCATGGTAGCAAGTCCCAAAGCCGGTTGACAATCAATGATAATATAATCATAACTATCTTTAATTTCTTCTAATGCTTTCCTTAATTGTTCATTCTGTCTAAACTCTGGATCTTCTAACATTTTTTTAACAAATTCTACATCTACTCCTGCTAAATTAATCGTAGATGGTAAAACACTTAAATTCTTAAATTTCGTTTTTTTTATAGCACTCTTAATACTGCAAACTCCGGCCATAACTTCATACACATCATGTTCATAGTCACCATTTGAAAGTCCTAGTCCCGTCGTAGCATTTCTTTGGGGATCTAAATCAATTAAAAGAGTCTTCTTACCCTCTACTCCCAAAGCTGCAGCAAGATTGATGCTAGTGGTAGTCTTACCAACTCCACCTTTTTGATTAACTAATGATATTACTTTTGCCATTTATGCTACACCTCTTTATAAATTATTAGATAACTAAAAATATTTTAACATATTATTCGAAATTTGTCTTTAATAAATGTATGAATTTTAAAAAAAAGAAAAAGAGCCTAAGCTCCAACTACGATAAATGGGTCAATAGATGTTCCTGAACCGGTTATTTGGACATCAGCACGGATATTTATTACAGGTCGGACGCCAGTTGTGTAACTCGTGCTGCTAAAACCGATACTGCTACCTGTAAGTAACATGTAAGCATAGCTGCTGCTAAAACGATACGGAGACATGGTCCAGTAACTATTGTCTGTGTATAAGTAATTATTAGTATTACTTTCATTCGCCCACCAAGGTATTCCTGCAAACATCGCTTCATCAGCACTGATTAGTCCAATTGGTTGAGTTAAGGCTTTATTTCCTGTACCGCTTCCACTTGTTGTATAAATATCTTCTGTTTGACAGGTTAAGCTTGGGCTACTATTACTTATTCTTGTACTTGGCTGATAATAAGTTGTACTAGTGTTTATTCCAGTTCCACTCGTTACTCTTCTATCTCCGCAGAATCCGGAATTTCCATCGACATATTCTCCATACCCTTTATTAGCTATATTGTTTTTATACCAACTATCTAATACTCCTTTTATGGTGCTAGATGTTTGTAATCCGTGTAACTGTCCACATTGGTACATATATCCTACATACATGTTATTATCATCTGAACTATTGAATTGACCTGTTCCTATTTGAGTTCCCTCACCTGTCATATTTCCGGCATCTGGAGTTGGGCTATCTGCTACTCCTTGGTAGATCATTCTAATTGACCCATCTCCATTAATTCGGATTATTCTCCAGTAAAACCCAGCAAATGATACCCAGTTATCGGGATTTCCTGTATAATAATAACTTTCTTTTCCTGTCCAATCTGTTGTATGATTTGTTGGAGCATTAGGACTTGCTAATATATATTCACTTCCAGATGATTTTTCATCAAAATATAAGTAACACTTTGTTCCTTTTTTAGTTAGTGGTACTATACTTAATGTTTGGGTTTCTATATCAAAATTTATTGTAGCATTTATATTCTCCCCATTTACGGTACAATAACTTTCATCACTATTAAATTCATAGCCACTTAAAGGTGTTTCATTAACTTGTTTATATCCTTCTCCTTCTTGAATATATGCTCCAATTAAATTAAGATCACTTAAATCATAATTAATTGTTCCATTTATAAGGGGTAATGATTGTGTAGTTTTATATTTAGCTTTAGAAGTAGTAATAATTAAAGTAACCATAAGTACTACTACACAGACAATACCACATAAAAGATATATCCTATGTTTATTAGAATGTAATGTCTCAAATTCTATGTCCCTTTTTAACATAATACATCACTCCTTTTTTAATTTATATATGTATTAAAAAGTTCTACGTTTTAGGCTTGTGTAAATTAGCTTATAAAAATCGTATCATATATCTAGGTGATACGATGAATTTAAAATCAATATTTAGCAAAAATATAAAAAACATAAGAGAACACAGACTAAAGCTAACACAAGAACAATTAGCAGAGACTTTAAATATGAGTAGAAGTTTTATATCTCACCTTGAAAGCCCAAATGTTAATAAAGGTATTTCTATTGATACACTATTTTTAATATCACAAAAATTTAATTTAGATATAAGAGATTTCTTTGAAGGATATGAAGAATTCTATCATATTTAAAATATAAATAAAAAATCCTAAATATTTAAAATAACTAATATTTAGGATTTTTTTATATTATAATATATGTCAGATTTTGTCGAACGCTTTTTCTTGCTTTTTTTAGCACAATACCTGATAATAATAACTTGAGCATTGGGACTGGTGTCTACTAAATAGACAAATTTCTATTGTCGCCTCCTTACGAAAGGTTTTGGTTGACGTAGGAAGGAGTGTATATAGTTAGTTGAAGAAT
>DVJF01000039.1 GCA_018716965.1 Candidatus Caccenecus avistercoris
TCTTGCTGAATATCTTAAATGTAATAAGTCTACGGTATTTAGATATTTTAATGGTAAGATACCCTTTAAAATAGACATACTAATACGTTTATCCAAATTATATAGAATAGATTTAGATAGTTTATGTGGTAAAAAATAGCATTACATTTTTTTAAACATGATTTTACATTTTAATAATAAGATGGTATAATATAAAATAAGAAAGAGGAAAAAATGAAAAAAATTGTATTTATTATATCTGTATTAGTATTATTAACTATATTATTATTTTTAGGTTTCAAATTAATTTTTAACAATAAGGAAAATAATGAATTAGATTACACAACTATTAAAGAAAATATAATATCTTCTTATCAAGTTTATGTGATTTCAACTGAAAATAATTTAAGCGAAGAACAGAAATATTGTGTATATAAAGATTTATTAAACAACAAGTATGAGAAAGAATTTTGTTTAGATGTTACTGGTTCATTTTTTAAGCAGCTTTGGTTTAAAAACTACTTATATATATATGATTCTACTGGTCTATTTTATGGATATGATTTAAATAATAGTGAAAGATTAGAACCTGCTAAATCCATTAACTGGATTGAAAAGGTTTATGGGTATGATAATAGCTATTTTTATATTTACACCTCTAATCCAAATACTAATGAAGAAAATTATTATCAATTAAGTTTTGATTTACAAGAAATAAATGAGTTAGAAAAAGCTCCATCTACTAAAAATTTAAAAAAGTTTTTTACATAAAATTTGATTAATAACTAACCATATCTAAAAGGTGTGGTTTTTTTAGACCATAAAGAAACTTTATTAGACAACATACATTTGAATGCTATCTTTTCTTCATTTAAGCTCTAGTAAATTAATTACTTTACTCCTCTTAAAAGGGTTGACATATTCTTTCTTTGTTAATTTATCGTGTATCATAACCTTATGTTCTTGCTCTCTTATATATTTCTTTTCGTCAATTCATTTAATTCTACTGTTAATCACATAGTATCCTTCTGTCCCAAAGCATTTAATAGTTTTTAACACCCACACGTATAGCATATTAATAAAAAATTGCAATAAAATCAATATGAATTATTGCAATTTTTTTACATAAATTACCAAAAACTTCGAGATGAACCTTTAACTCCATATTTCATTCCTAAATCAACAAAACCATATTTATGACTATCATCTCCATTAGGATTCAAAGGCTCCCAACTATCGCTTTGTGGATTATATTTTGAATTTACTAATAAATAAGTAGGATTATCCACTCCCGTATTTGAACTAGCAGTTTTAATTTTATCACCAACTTTTAAAGTACCCAAAATACTTCCAAATGGAGATTTATATTCTGATTCACGTTTTACAGTAAATACAGATGGCAAGGTTGGAGAATTTATTAATTGATTTGTATTCTCATCATAATTATAATCTCTAAAATATACTTGCCCTGGAAGTTCAGATTCTCCGTTATTTAATTTATCACCTGGCATAACCTCTTGAATATATCCTTTTCTAAGGTTTCCAAATGTATCTCTAAATATAACTTTATGAGCAGAATCACCTTCATTAAAAACTTGAATCCATGGGTTTGGATACTCATCACGAAATGCTTGTATTTTGAATCTAATATAAAATTCGCCTGGATATATATATCCAATTATATTTCCCGCTACGCCAAAGCTTGCAGTTTGCCAATTTCCTTCACCCATCTCATCCTCCAAAGCATCAATAACAGCCTGTCCAATCGGATTGTCTTCTAAAGACTTTTTACTAGAATATACAGGAATAGTACGATTTAAATTGATTCTAGCTTCAGGATTGCCTTCTAAATAATCATAACCAATTGCTTGAGTTTCTTCAGGATAGTGTATATATGAAATACCTAAATCACGCCCTGAAAAACCATCTTTATCTATTTGAATTCTACCGTCACCTGTTCCTACCCATACTGTAGTAAATTGATCAAATGCCCAGTTACTTGGCATTTTAAATCCTAAATTACCACTAAATCCTGTAGACATATCACTAACAAAGCTAGTTACTGCATAGCCTAAATTACTTACTCTACTACAAACATTTCTGGTACCATATATTCCAATTTTATATTTTGAATCTTTAGAGTCTCTCATTGTTTCAAATAATTTTTTAAAATATGGAATAATATAATTAGTAATTTGAGTATCAAGCGGATCACAATCAACTGCAAAATAGATAATTGTTCCTTCAGGAACACCTAAATTAGTAGCATAATTATAAGCATTATTAACATCAATAATAGCTTGATTCTCTGTAAAATAAGAAACATAATTTGCACTGCCCTGAAATATAGGGAATATCCTTAAACCATTTCTAAATGCAATTTCGAATTCTGCAGTAGATAATGCTTTGCTTACACCACCTGCTGCTGTACCAGATAGGTATCTACCAACATATCTATAACCATTATTATATAAGGTTTGAGCCTTTGCTTCATCTAAAGGTGTTGCACAATCACAAGCAGATGCAGACCTAGATGTATCACCACAACTAGTCAACATAGATGCCCAAGTTATTGCATCTAATTTACCAGTCATAGGTAAAGCATATTCCAATTGAAAGTCCTTAATTAAATTTTGTAAAGAGGAATTAAATTCTCCATTCAATTCAAATCCATTGCTTTCTTCAAATCCATTGACATATAAAGCAATTCGAGCTAAAATAACAAATTTTTCTATATCAGTAGCACTATAACTATTACCATAATAATCTTTTTCAACATTATTATAAGGAATAGTTGGGCAAGTTCTTTTCGTAGTAGGGCCAAAATTTCCATTTGCTACACTTATTGGTAATTTTTCTTCCGCTTGTAATGCGTAAAGCATAGCTGTATTGGTACCTCTACCATAATTACCATCACAAGGTTTTAATCCAATATAGCTTTCATAATTTCTATTTAGATATTGTTGAATTTTTCTAACATTTAAATTGTATTCATTTGTACTATAAGTTACAAAATAATCCATAGATAACAATGCTTTCATAGTATTTAAATCCACTTCACCAGTTTGAACACTACGACCAGCATCTTTTTGTAATTTTTTTACCGCATTCTCCACACCTGCATCAAATTCTTCATCCAGAATATAGTCACCATCGCTATCCAAAATCGCATAATGTCCTGAATTATATCCTTTGCACCATAAAGCTCCTTGAACAATTCCAAACTTTGGATTACATACTGTATCGCTGCGTTTTATTGTGGTATATAGTGCTTCTGTTGATGGGCCAAAATTATCAGCGGTATTTTGAATACCAAGTTCAATTTGTAGTGCTCTAATTAATGCATTAATCGTTCCCATGCCTACATAACCATCTTCTGATATAATATTATATCGACCACTTGATGCGTATTGACCATATCGTTTGTTTAGCCACGTTTGAGTTGCTTTTACCATAGGATCGCCGCTATTTGCCATTTCTATCATCCCTTTCTAATTTTGTATGTCGGGCAAATAAATTCGACATACACTTTATAATATGAATTTAATTGTAACTGAACTAATTAATTTGTCATAGATATATTCTAAAATCAAAAAAGAGTTCAATTTTATATGAACCCTTTTTAACTAATCTAAATTAAAGTTCGTTTCAACATAAGTGTTATTATCATAATTGTATACTTTATTGTTAGAATTAATCTCTCTAATACCATAATGAGCTGCTCGCAAATATAATTTTCCATCTTTGTCACTTAAAAATATTAAGTATTTTTTTTGAGAAATAGATTTAGCATTGGATGTAGTTTTTATTGGTTCTGTGTCTTGAATTACATAGTAGTTTTTCATTTCATCCTTATCAATATCAGCAAATTCATTTGGTTTGACCGTTTCGTTATCATCAACATATTCTTCTAATGTTACAACGCCACCCATTCTTTCAAAAGTTAGATTATCTGTTATATTCAAATCTGTATCATTTTTAATAACTTTATCAACATCTATTAGTGTACTTGTAAAAATGTTGGCACCAGAAACATATGAGTCTATATTTTTATTAAATGAACCTACTACAATTAAATCGGCATTTTCTGTCAAATAGTCAATAGTTGGCTCATAAGTTAGTGCAAAATCAGTTTTTAAATAATATTTATTTTCTTCAGGAATATCTCCAATATTGAAGAAAAGATCATTATCATTTGTATTTTCATTATTTACATTTGAATTGTTATTTACATCCTGATTATTTGTAGATAACAAATGATATCCACATACACCTCCGATAGTTAGAGCAACTGCTAAACTACCAAAAATTATAATTTTCTTTTTCATTGCTTAAACTCCTCCTAATTTTTGAATCAATGCTGCACTATCGTTGTATGAAACAGCATTAGCACTACTTTGCATTACCCATTCATACATAACGTCACTAGTGCTATCAGAATGACCTAATCCAAAGACATGACCCATTTCATGAAGCACTAGTCTTTTTACTTCATTGGCTTGCATATTGCCTTCATAAATTTCATAATCACTTAATCCGATTTTACAATACAACCAATTGCGAGTAGGTCCTGTACTTTCTTGAAAACTTACTTCAGTGCCGCCTTTAATAAAATAGGTTACAACTCCAGCAACATCATATCCCCACCAATCATAATGGAAATCCATAGGACTATTGGTCTGAATAGTTGTCCTAGTCATTGGATATAATGGATTCGTATGATAACCAGTTTTAAACCAATTGCTAGCTGCTTGACTTATAATTCCACTAACCCAAGAATCATCAGCTAAATAACCGACTAAATAATAATAAGCTGCACCATTATAATTCCATGTCCATTTATTCGAATACAGTTGAATTGTTGCATCAGCAGACTCTGGTTTTGAAACAAAAGCAAGACCTAAAAATGATAAACAAATAAATAGTTTTAATAATTTTTTCATAAACTCCCCCTCCATAAAAATATTTAACTATTTAATCTACTATTTTTTTATAACACCTCCTTGCTTTTTATTAAAAGTATTAAAAATAATTTAATACTTTTATAACGAAATATTTACACCATTCATCTTATCATAAGTAGTTAAAGCCGTACCACTAAATTTGAAGACACCGCCATATCCGCTACGAGAAAATGTATAATTTTGACTATTTGATAAACTAATATTTTTCATAGCGTGTTGATAACTCGCATAGACATTTCCTGAAGAAGAAACTCTGTAATTTTGATTAATAACCATTGAATTTCCATAAGTAGGTAATTTAATAGAAACTCCAAAACCATTATTAGCTTTTTTAATATCTTTAAAACTCAATAATTGCCCTCCAGTAGAAATAGTAGTAGTTGGAGTATTTTCAAGTTCTGTACCATCAAGATATGCTCCTATAACATCATAGCTTCTTATAGTAGGCAAACTTTTCCAAGTTAAAGTAACTGAAACAAAACAATTTGAAGAACAACTTTTTACAATTTTTAAGGTTCTATTAGCGTCTTCAATTGATGTAGCTCTAGTTAAAGGATAATCATACATAACTGAATCTATTGTTCCGTTCATAATATCTGATTCAATAAACTCATTATAATCATCAAGACTCATATAATCCTGAACACCATCCCAAAACATATATGAAATAAAATCATATTCTGCTTTTGTAAATTCTACATCGTTACTATTTACAAAATAAACATCTTTTTTTGCTTGTACATTTGAGATAAACAAAAATAAACTAAATATACAAAGCAAATTTCCTACAACCTTTCTTCTTTTCAAAAATCCTTCCTCCTTTTCTAATTAAATCTTATCAAAAATCACAAAAAAAGAGTAGGGCTTTTTAGGGGCTTACTCTAAAATTTTTTCTAATTGAATATAAAAATATTCAATTTCTTCAATCTTTTCTTCGCAATCAGGAATATTACATATTATCTCGCCATCAATATAGTTGAAAGAATTAATCATGGCTTTATCTTCATATTCATTAAATTCTACTTGGTTATAGTCTATATAAAAATTCCATTCTTTAGAACTGTTCTCATTAACATTTACTAAATTTATAAAATTGTTATCTTCGATATAAGAAAAAATTAAATTATCACTCTCAAAAGTATATATTCCGTTTTGGAACTTAAAAATATTTTTAATATTATCTATATTGACATTGCTTTTAAGTGCACGACTTTCCTCTGAAATATTATTCTTAACATTATTAAAAATCTGATCATTAGTGAAATCCCTTTCAAAATTTAGCTTTATTGTTTCTTCAGTACCATCTTTGTAAGAGATATCTAAATACATATTTTTTATAATATATTTGACTTTATTATATTCAAAATAGGAATTATATCCATAATAATCATATAAATTTATTGTGCTATCATCTGTCCTGTATATTAAATTTTCCTCATTGTCTTCCTTATAAAATAATTTTAAATTACTAATATATTCTTCATTAGAAATATTACCAAGATTAAAATAAATATTTTCTTTTGTTATAACGAAAATTCCATCAGTAATTACTAAATGTTCTTGTTCTTCATTCAAAGTATAAACTTTTATAGAGTTATAGGAATTTACAAAATAATAGATAAAAAAGCTTAATAATAATAAAATGATTATAATAATTAAAATTTTAATAACTTTTTGTAAAATTAGTTTTTTTCCATAAAGTTCTAATGCAAGTTTTTGTAGTTCTTGTTTTTTACTTTTATTTAGTCTTTTTCCTAACAAAAGTTCTTCCACAGACACATTAAATATCTCGCTTAATCGTTCTAGACTAGATTTGTTTGGCTTTGTTTTGCCTCGTTCCCATTTAGATATTGCTTCACGACCAACAGGGATCATTTCTGCCAACTCATATTGCGTTAATTTTTTTTCTCTTCGTAAATGAATAAGAAATTTGCCAAATCTATCTTTTTCCATATAAACATCACTTAACACATATTTTAACATAAAAATACAATAAAGAAAATAGGTACAAAAAGTCCTAGGATAAATTCATATGGTACCTTTACCTGTAGCAGATAAACTTGCTTTATATTATCATGTTAGTTTAGCTTATATTCTTGGATTAGAAAAAAATTCTAAAAAAGTATCATATCAAAAAATTGATTATAATAAATTTTTAGAAAATATTTTATTATGTAAATCAAATATAACCATACTTATGAAGATCTTGCTGAATATCTTAAATGTAATAAGTCTACGGTATTTAGATATTTTAATGGTAAGATACCCTTTAAAATAGACATACTAATACGTTTATCCAAATTATAT
>DVJF01000040.1 GCA_018716965.1 Candidatus Caccenecus avistercoris
TTTCTTCAAGAGTTAAATGTTTTTGCTTCATTTTTTATAATAAACTCCTTTCATGACAAATGAAACGATATTTATTATAAAACTAATTTCTCGTAAATCAACTAATCGAGAATTTACTATTTTAATTTACAAATTTTTAATATGTTGTCTAATTAGTGTTAAATTGCTGTAAGTAAATTGACAATAGAACTTTTTATGTGATATTATGAATTTCCCGCTAAAAAAATTGAAAGGAGTTCATTTATATTGTTTTATTTTTATTTGATAAGTATACCTATTTGTGTAGTCGTTATGCATTTAACGACGATTTCTTTTCTAGAGAGACTGAAGAGGGATGGAATACAGATTACTGATAATATGTCTGTTGTAGCAAAGATTAAGGAAATAATTATGTTAATATTTAAAGTATGTTGTCCAGTATTTAATATTTTTTATGTTATTTATCAGTTATCTTGTTCAAAAACTATTTATCAAAAAATGATTACTAAATCGTTTTTAGATGGGAATGCTGTTTTTAAAGATAAGCACCATCATAAGTTTAAAGAAGTGTAGGAAAGCTGTTATTTTTAAAAGGGAGGAATGATATGATAAATTTTAAATTAAAGAAAACAACTTTTGAAGGAATGAAGATATCTTTAGATGAAGAGATTTTGTTTCCTTTTGATAAGGGACCGAATATTATGGATGTTCTTTTTTCTTTTGATTTACAGGACGTTACTTCTTTATTAAAATTATCTTGGAATAAATTAAAGGATTTTGCTCAAGAACATCCTGATTTGAATATGGAAATAAGGAAGTTTCTAGAAGATAAAAGTTTTCAAAATTTTGATATTCATAAAGCGATAACTATTGATCCTTTAATTGTTTATGATGAAAAGAAGATTAGTGCTTTATTACCGGCTGATTATACTTTATATTGTGTAGATAAATCTTTAGGATTTTCTAGTAAATGTTATCATGAAGTAGAAAATAATAATATCGAAAAAATAAGTGTTCGGATTCCAGAAAAAGTTTTTTTGGAAGAATATAATCCTTTTGAGGGGGGGATAGCAGTTTATAAACCATACTATGCTTTGTTAAAACTTAAAGATCTTATTTTATCCAAGTTTAGTAAAGTAAATTTAAATCAAGAGGGAGTATGCGTAGTTCCAGTTGGGTATACTTTGTATGCGAAAGATGGAAATATGGATAGTATTCTTAAAGTAGACGAAGATGCAGGGGAATCAAAATATGTATTTGTTAATGGGGCTAATTCAGATAATTATGTTATGATTCAAGATGAATTTTATTATTCTTTTTTATTTATTGATGAAATTCAAGAAATTGTGGAAGAAGAGTTTTATACGAAAAGAAATGGGTTGTTTCGATAGTTGTTTGATAATTTGACAAGACGTTAATTTTGTATTAATATATAGGCAATTTATTTAGTGATATTTTGCTAGCTAAAGTTAAAGGGGATTGCTATGGGGAAACATTTACAAACAATTTACGATTATTTGGGTGATTATTCCAGTTTAGAAATTGATGAGGTTATTAGCCAGTTAACCAATAGTGAACGGCAGCTGATTTATGAGAGATATGGAAGTGATTTGTATAATCCACAACCAACATTTGAGTGGAATAAAATCAAAAGTGCTAAATTTTATGGAAATTTAATACCTAAAATAAGGAGGCTTTTAAAAGAAAAGCAAAACGTATCCCAAAATAAGTTAGAGGATACTTCTATAAATACGAGAAATTTTGATTATACTTTGTTTTTAGAAATATTAAAAAATGGTAAAACCAATAGTGAAATTTGTCAGGAATTAGGATTAAGTCCTAGACAGTTGGCAGAAGAGTTGTTAAAGTTGCGAATGATGGGATATAAGTGTGATAGAAAATATTATTCTGATGGTTCCATAAAATATAAAAGATTATATTCTTTTAAAGACTTGCCAGTAGATAGTTTAATTTCGAAAGAAGCAATTATTACAGAATTGCAGGAGAATAATTTGAAATTATTAGTTATATCTGATTTACACTTTGGTAATGAGTTAGAAAGAATTGATTTGGTTAATCGAGCTTATAATTATTGCATTAAAAATAATATTCATATTATTTTGTGTACGGGAGATATAGTAGATGGCTCTTATAGCAGTGGTGTACAAAAAATCAGTGAATTAACTTCACAAATAGAATATTTTCTTAAAAATTATCCTTATGATTCTAATATTTTAACATTTGGAGTAGCTGGTGATCATGATGCTAGCGTTTTTCAAAAAATTTCTTTAGATATAGCTCAAGTTTGTCAAAATTATCGACATGATATTATTATTGGAGGATATAATAACTTTGAAGTTGATATTAAAAATGATAATATTTTATTGCATCATCCTATTACGGGCGGAGCTTTAGCTGATATTAAGGCTTCAATAATCTTATTAGGCCATTCTCATCAATATTCTACAACGTTTCGTAATGACATATTGAAAGTTAAAGTACCATCATTATCGGATATTATTACTTCTATGCCTAGTGCTTTAGAACTTAATTTACACTTTAATAAAGGCTATATTGATAATGTTTTAATAAAACAATTATATTTTGAAAAAAAAGATATTATTTTAAATGAAGCTAATTTTGATTTTCCAAGATTAATTACAACAGACTCAATTAGAAATATAGAAATTTTTAGACAGGATTCAATGACTTTGAAAAGGGTTTTAGAAAAGAATAATGAACCTAAAACACAAATTGAAAAATTTTATCTAAAATATGGGAGAAAATAGGGTGGCTGTTGTGGATTTTTAGTTGATTTTTTAGAAAGACTATAATATAATAATGATGTAAGTTTTATCTCGGTTTAAATTTACTCCTATAATTTTTACTTGGATAGAACCGTTTATTAGATAAGGAGGATTTATAATGGCAGTTACTAAAGAAGAAAAGGCTAAATTGATTAAAGAATTTGGTAAGAATGAAAAAGATTGTGGTTCAGCTGAAGTACAAATTGCTATTCTTACACATGAAATTAATGATTTAACTGAACATTTAAAAGTACATAAACATGACTATCATTCAAATCGTGGACTTTTAATGAAAGTTGGTAAGAGAAGAAAGTTACTTGCTTACTTAAAAGATAATGATGTTGTTAGTTATCGTAATGTAATTAAAAAATTAAATTTAAGAAAATAAAGGCACTAAAATTTTTAGTGTCTTTTTTAAAAATAGAAGGAGCATGTATGAAGAAAGTATTTAAGTTAGATTTTTTAGGAAGAGATTTAATTGTTGAGACTGGGGAACTTGCTAAACAAACTGATGGGGCAGTATTAGTACGTTATGGAGATACGGTTGTTTTATCGGTTTGTGTAATGGGAAAGGAAGTACCAAATCAAGATTTTTTCCCTCTTCAAGTTTTGTATCAAGAAAAGTTATATTCTGTTGGTAAAATACCTGGAGGTTTTATAAAACGTGAGGGTAGACCTAGTGATGCAGCAACATTAGCTGCAAGACTTATTGATCGTCCAATTAGACCAATGTTTGATGAGAACTTAAGACAAGAAATTCAAGTTGTTAATACAGTATTATCAGTGGACCCTGATAACTCACCAGAAATGGCAGCACTATTTGGAACAAGTTTATGTTTAGGTATCTCAAAAATTCCTTTTGATGGTCCAGTTAGTGGAGTTATTGTTGGAAAAGTGGATGGTAAGCTTGTAATTAACCCTACAGCAGAACAAGCACTCGCTAGTACTTTATCTTTAACTGTTGCGGGCACACCTGATGCTATATGTATGGTTGAGGCAGGAGCACAAGAATTAAGTGAAAAGGAAATGCTTGAAGCTTTGATGTTTGGACATGAAAATTTAAAAGCATTGTGTAAATTCCAACAAGAAATTATTGATGAAATTGGAGAAGAGAAAATAGAACTTCCAAAAGCCGAGATTGATCCAGAGATTGATAAGGAGGCTCGAGAATTTGCAACTAGTGATATGTTAGAGGCTATACAAATTAAAGATAAGCTAGAGAAATATGCAGCGATTGATGCAGTTAAGGATAAAGCAATTGAACATTTTACAGATGTTTATCAAGAAGCTGAAGATTTAGAAGAAAAATTAAAACAAGTGGAGAAAATTGTTCATTTGATTGAAGCTGAAGAAGTAAGAAAATTAATTACGGATAAACATATTCGTCCGGATGGAAGAGCAATGGATGAAATTAGACCTTTATCTTGTGAAATAGACCTACTTCCTCGTACACATGGTTCAGCAGTATTTACTAGAGGAGAAACTCAATCACTTGCAACAACTACTTTAGGAGCGATTGGCGAACATCAAATACTTGATGGCTTAGGGCTTGAAGATTCCAAAAGATTTATGCTACATTATAATTTCCCTGCATTTTCAGTAGGTGAGACGGGACGATATGGAGCTCCTGGTAGAAGAGAAATTGGTCATGGTGCTTTAGGGGAAAGAGCTCTTGCTCAAGTAATACCTAGTGAAGAGGAATTTCCTTATACGATTCGTGTTGTTAGTGAAATACTTGAGTCTAACGGAAGTAGTAGCCAGGCAACTATTTGTGCGGGATGTTTAAGTTTGATGGCTGCAGGTGTACCAATTAAAGCACCTGTTGCAGGTATAGCGATGGGACTTATTGAATCAGCCGATAAAAAGAAGCATACCATATTAACAGATATCCAAGGTTTAGAAGACCATATGGGAGATATGGACTTTAAAGTAGCAGGAACAAAAAAGGGTATTACAGCACTGCAAATGGATATTAAGATTAAAGGTGTTACGGAAAAGATTTTGAAAGAAGCTTTAGCACAAGCTAAAAAAGCAAGAATGCAAATACTTGATGTTATGGCAGAATGTATTCCAGAACCTCGTAAGAGTTTATCAAAATACGCACCTAAGATTGATACATTTAAAATTAATCCAGAAAAGATTAAAGATGTTATTGGTCGCGGTGGAGATATGATTACGAAAATTATTTTGGAAGCTAGTAATGTTAATAGTGTCAATGATAAAGATGCAGTTAAAGTTGACTTGGAAGATGATGGAAGAGTAATTATATATCACACAGATGCAGCTATTATTGCTAAAACAAGAAAAATGATTGAAGATGTGGCAAGAGAAGTAGAAGAAGGAACAGTTTATACTGGTAAAGTAGTAAAAGTTGAAGATTTTGGTTGCTTTGTAGAATTGTGGCCTGGATGTGAAGGGTTAGTACATGTATCTGAGTTAGACCATAAACGGGTAGATAAGCCAAAAGATATTGTTAATGTTGGTGATAAGATACTAGTTAAAGCTTTAGGTTATGATGCACGAGGAAGACTTAATTTATCTAGAAAGCAAGCTCTACCTAAACCTGATAAGAAAGATGATAAAAAGAAAAAATAAGCGGTTTTGAGCTTATTTTTTTGTAATATTTTATTTTTTTGAAAAAAGTTTTGAAAAGCGCATAGTTTTTTCATTTATTTGAAAAAACTTGACTATAATGTTAATATAAGGTATAATTATAAATGTTAGGAGAAGATTTTATGGATAGAATAAATAGGGATAAATACTTGTCAATATTGAAAAGTTTTAAGGATCAGCAAATAATAAAAGTTATTACAGGAATACGAAGATGTGGAAAATCTACGTTACTAGAAATTTATCAAGATTATTTGCGAAATAATGGAATAAAAGAAGAGCAAATAATATCTATTAATTTTGAGAATGCTGATTATGAAGAGTTGCTAGATAGAAAAAAATTGCATAAATATATAAAAGATAAGTTAGTTACAGGAAAAAAAACTTATGTGTTTTTAGATGAAATTCAAAATGTAATTGAATTTGAAAAAACTGTTGATAGTTTATTTATAAATAAAGATGTTGATTTATATATAACTGGTTCAAATGCGTATTTGTTATCTTCTGAATTAGTAACATTTCTTACTGGTAGATATATTGAAATAAAAATGTTACCCTTATCTTTTAAAGAATATGTTTCTGCTTTTGAGGACAAAACAGATATATCTAGAAAGTTTAGAGATTATTTAAGATATAGTTCTTTTCCACAGGCAGTAGAATTATTTAAAATTAATCCTTTAAATATTACAATGTTTTTAGATGGAATATATAATACGGTTTTATTTAAGGATGTGATGCAAAGAAAAGGTATAACAAATAGAAATGTATTAGAAAGAGTTACTAAGTATTTGTATGATAATATAGGTAATAGAACTAGCATAAAAAGTATAACTAATAATATTGAAGGTGTCGAAAAAAAAGTATCTTATAATACTATTTCGAGTTATGTTGATGCACTTATGGATAGTTATTTAGTATTTAAAGCTGGTCGTTATGATATAAAAGGTAAAGAATATTTAAAAACGCAAGAAAAATATTATGTAGTTGATATTGGGTTAAGATATTATATGTTAGGGCAAAGTTCTGGTAGAGATATGGGACATATACTAGAAAATGTTGTATATTTAGAATTATTAGGACGAGGTTATGACGTATATATTGGAAAGTATGATGAATTGGAAGTTGATTTTGTTGCTAAAAAGCCTGAAAATACGGTTTATTATCAGGTAGCATTAACTATTAGAGGTGAAAGTGATGATAGAAATAGAATTCTAGACAGAGAATTAATACCTTTAAAGAAAATAAATGATAATTATCCTAAATATATACTAACATTAGATGATGATTTGGATGTTGATTTTGATGGAATTAAAAAGATAAATGTATTAGATTGGCTATTAAATGATAGTGATTAAAAAAAGACTGTTAATATGATAACTACTTCTAGTAGTTTCGTTATTACAAGTCTTTTTTTCTTTCTATTGCTTTAATATACACTTCTAGGACTCTTTTAGCAAAAGTTTCTTTGGAGTATTCTTCTGCGCTAGATAAAGCATTATGGGCTAATTTATTATATAATTTCGTATTACTTATTAAATTTTCTACTAAGCTAATATATTCTTTACCATCTTGAAATAAATAGCCATTATATTCATGAGTAATCATTTTTTTAAAGCTATCATCATTAATACACAGAGTAGGAGTAGAAGAGGCTAGACCTTCAATAATAGTAAGTCCTTGGGTTTCAGTTTTAGAGAATGATACAAGAATATTAAATAAATTATAATAGACAGGAATTAAATCATATTTTACTTTGCCAGTAAAAAGGACATTCTTATCTATTTTTAAGTCTTTACATAGCTTTTTTAGATTATCTATTTCGGGACCATCTCCCACTATGATTAGTTTGATTTTTTTGTTTTTGTTTATTAATATTTTGGTATTTTTGATTAATTCATCAAAGCTTTTTTCAATAGCAATACGACCTACTGATCCAATAATAAAATCACTATCTTTTAAGTTATATTTTTTCTTTAGTTCTTTCATTTCTTTTTTTATTTTAATAGAGGGTTTAAATTTCTTTGTATCAATACCAGTCGGAATTACATTGATTTCTTTTTGAATGTTATATTTACTTATAAATAAATCTTTTATTTTATCGGTTGGAACAATTAGACCATCACATTTTTTTTCACAAAAATATTTTGTAAATTTTTTTACAATCTTTTTACCTAAATTATTAAAGTGATTATGGGTTACATAATAAACATAGTCTTCATATAAAGTATGATAAGTATGAACTACAGGAATATTTAATTTTTTACTTACAATTCTTGAAAACATGCCTATACCAAATTCGGTTTGACTATGAATAACATCTAAATTCCATGATTTAATGATTTTAAAAGCTCTTTTGGAATAAATTCCTGTTAATCTAGCATCATATATTTTGGTTTTAATTCCTGGTATATATATAATTTTATGTTTTTTATCATAGTAAAAGCGATAATTTTTTAAATTAACTGTTACAATGTATACTATATGACCCATAGCTTCTAATGCTTCTTTTAACATTTTAATACTAGTGGTTACACCAGATATGTATGGTTCATATGTTTCTGTGAATATTGCTATTTTCATAATATCGCCCTATTTAATTATATAATAAATTTGAGGATAATAGGGAATTTTTTTTATTTTATTCTTTTAATTATTATTTCAAAATCATGTTTTTTGGCTAATTCTAGTAAGTCTTTGAATAAATAATTGGATCTACCTAGTTCGTTAGATTGACACCAATCTTTAGATTTATTAATACTTTTAGCAAAATCTTTTTGAGTTAAGTCTGTAGCTTGACGCATAAATTTTAGAATATCATTTGGTTCATAATTGTTGGCTTTAATTTCCATAAGCTACACCTCTGTTTGCATTATATCAAAATAATTTTTTATTATTTTTAAATGCGTATTGACAATACGTATTAATTTTGATATATTGTATTTATGATATGTATTGTAAATACGCCTGTATAATATAGTGTTTGTTAATTTAAGTAAATGAAGTAGAACTTCATAGGAGGAAAGTGAATTATGGAATTTCAAGTATTAAAAAGGAGTTATTTAAAAAGAAATATAATAATAGCAGTAGTTATAGTATTAATGCTAACTGCAATAATACTAACATTTAGTAGGGCAAAATATAGAACTACACAAAGTATGCCACTCATACAAGGAACAATAAATTATACCTTAGCAGATTTAAATATCGTAGCAATGTATTTAGATGGAAGTGAAATAGATACGTTACCTGATGGTAATTATGAGTTAACAGAAGAATCATATTGCACGAATGAAGAGAATGTAAGAGATGAGACTATTACACTAAGTTATGATAGTGCAACAAAAGGATTATCCGTTAGTCCAATGATGAAGAAGGGAACAAAATGTTATTTGTATTTTGAAGATGGAGCATCAGGGGGAGATTATATATTAGCAGGAGATAATGCTCCAGATGGAGAGACAACAGATTGGACAGGAGGAACAACCTACTATTATACAGGAAATCCCAATAACTGGGTACAATTTGGAGGATTCTATTGGCGAATTATCCGAATCAATGGAGATGGAAGTATAAGGATGATTTATCAAGGAACAAGTGCAAATGAAACAGGAAGTGAAACTCAAATAGGAACTAGTGCATTTAATAGTTCGTATAATGATAATATGTATGTAGGATTTAAGTATACTAGTGGACAAGTCCATGGAACAGGAACGAATAGTGTTATATTAAATACCTTGAATACCTGGTATCAACAGAATTTAGCAGATAAAGCTGACTATATCGATGGAAATGCCGGTTTCTGTGGAGATAGAAGAGTCAGTAGTGGAACAGGAACTGGAACAACTAATACTCATTATGGAGCCTATATTAGATTAGTAAGGAATAATAATCCAAGTTTACAATGTGATAGCGGGGATGTGTATACAACAACCGATAGTAGCACAGGAAATAAATCGTTACAATATCCAATAGGATTAGTTACAGCCGACGAGGCAGCATTAACAGGAATTACTTATAATAATGCTAATACTGGAAGTTATTTATATACAAACAGTACCTATTGGACCATGACTCCGTCTAACTGTGACAGTAGGTCTTACGTGTTCTCTGTGATTTCGGCTGGTAGCCTTGACTATGGCTGGCCGAATATCTCGACTGGTGTGCGTCCTGTCATAAATTTACGTGCCGATGTAGCATTATCTGGTTCCGGAACAACAACTGATCCATTTAAAGTAGTTGGAGCTAGTTAATAGTAAATATAGTGTAACATTGTCAATGTTTTTACATATAATTTACAATAAAGTAGACATTTATGTTTGCTTTTTTCTTTTTAATGTGTTAGAATATGCTTTTGAGAAAAGGGGGAGTTATGATGAAAAGCAAGACATATTCTTTAGAAGAGTCTTATGAAATATTAGATAATTTAACAAAAGCTTTAGTTCCTTTTTTGGAACATTTGATGGAGATATTAGAATTAAATCATGTTAATTTAGTAAGTACAGGAAATGAGGTTAGTGCCGGGTTTATTAATTTTAGTACACCATTTACTCCTTGGCTTGATAAATTAGATCCATTTATCAAAGCTCATAATAATACGGGATTAGATATTAATATAGGTTCTTATTCTCTATTAAAAAATAATTCTAATCTTAGAATATATCAATTTTTAAATGGAAATCCTACAGGCATGGATGTTAAAGATAATATGATAGATGCTTTACGTAGTCAAAAAGCAGGATATGATTTATCGATTTTAAAAGATTATCCAGATCAGGCAACTAGTTTTTCTAATATGTATGGGGATGACATATTTACTATAACTAATTTTATTGGTTCGACTGGAGAGATTTTGCAGCATTTAGATAAAGCTGCATTAAAAAGTAATAGAATGAAGATGTTTGAAAAAGAAATGCTTTATTTTAGTAAAATACTTTCAAAATTAATTGTGCAATCAGAGCATTCTTATATTACGGTTAGTAATGTTCCAACGCCAACTCGTTATGTTCCTTTGGTTAGTTCTAAAATAAAAAAGGTTAATAAAGGGATTGAAGATAAAGCTTTGGCTCATTTATATACGATGTTTTTCGATGGATTTACCCATGATTTGATGCAAAAAGATCAAAATGGTAAAAATAAATTAAGCTTTATTCCAGATGAGGAAGATCAATATCAAGCTTTATGTAAGTATGTAGAATTTTTAATGCAACAACTTCCTATTTTACTTATGAGGGAAGAACAAAATCGTGATCCAATGGTATTGATGCGTAAATATAAGGGATTAGATTACGATGGAAAGCTTGAAGAAAGAATTAATGGGCAGTTTTTAAAAAAGTCTAAGTAACTTGTGTAAAGTTGCTTTTTTTCATGTTGTCTTTTTGATATAATTAAGGATGTAAGGTGGTAGTAGTAATGTTTGATAAATTAAATGAACAACAAATAAAAGCGGTAAAACATATAGGTGGGCCATGTTTAGTTATAGCGGGTGCTGGTTCTGGTAAGACTAAAGTACTTACAACACGTATAGCTTATTTAATGGAACAAGGTATAAGTGATACAAATATTTTAGCAATAACATTTACAAATAAAGCAGCGAAAGAAATGCGAGAAAGATTAAATGTAATGGTTCCTGGTACAAGGGTTTTTGTTGGAACTTTTCACTCTTTTGGTCTTAAGATTATAAGGGAGAATCTTGAACTTTTAGGAATGGATAAAAACTTTACAATATTAGATAGTGATGATGTTTTAAGTTTGATTAAAAAGATTATGAAAGATTTAGGAATGGATATTAAAGAAATTAGTCCTTATTTTGTTCGTAATAAAATTAGTTTTATTAAAAATGAGCTATTAACAGATGCTTTATTAGATAAATATTTTAATACCGAAGTAGAGAAGAAAGTTATAGAAATTTATCATGCCTATTTAAAAGTTTTGAAGAAAAATAATTCGGTTGATTTTGATGATTTGCTTAAATTACCGGTTGAATTATTTAAAAGAAATAGCGATGTTTTAGAACACTATCAAGAGCATTATAAATATATATTAATTGATGAATATCAAGATACAAATGAAGTTCAATATAAATTAAGTCGTATGCTTGCAGATAAGTATAAGAATATATTTGTGGTTGGAGATCCTAGTCAATCTATATATGGCTTTAGAGGGGCTAATTTTCGAAATATACTCGATTTTGAGAAAAATTTTAAAAATACCGAAGTTATTAAGTTAGAGCAAAATTACCGAAGTACTAAAAATATTTTGGATGCTGCTAATAGTGTTATTAAGAATAATAAAGAGCGAAAAGAAATGGAATTATATAGTACTTTAGGTGATGGCGTAAAAGTTAAGTATTTGCGTAGTTATGATGAGAAACATGAAATTGCTTTAATTGTGGATGAAATTAAAAAGTTATTAAAAGAGGGATATACTTATCAAGATATAGCTATATTTTATCGGACAAATGCACAATCAAGAAATGTCGAAGAAGTTTTGCTTAAAAATGGATTCCCTTATAAAGTGGTTGGTAGTTATTATTTCTATAATAGAAAAGAAATTAAAGATTTACTTTGCTATTTAAGACTTATTAATAATACGAGTGATGATGTTAGTTTACGAAGAGTTATTAACACACCAAAAAGAAAAATTGGTAATAAAAGTGTTTTGGATTTAGAGCGAAGAGCAGATGCGGCCGGAATATCGATGTTTGATGCCATTGATTCAGGGAAAGAATTAGAATTTAAAAATATTATTTTAGAATTACAGCAGGATGCTTTAAATTTGTCATTAACAGAATTAATTGATGATGTTCTAGATAAGAGTGGACTCAAAAGAGAATTAGAATCAGAACATACATTAGAAGCTGATTTAAGACTTGAGAACTTGATGGAATTTAAAAGTATTACGGCTTCTTATGAGGCTAGAACGGGTTCAGTTAATTTAGGAGATTTCTTAGATGAAATTAGTTTAATTGCTGATATTTCCGAACATCAAGATGATGATAATGTGATTACTTTGATGACACTACATAGTGCAAAAGGGCTTGAATTTCCAATTGTTTTTATTACAGGAATGGAAGAAGGTATTTTTCCTCATCAAAATGCCTTTTTGGAGGGAGATGCTGGAATTGAGGAAGAAAGACGTCTTTGTTATGTGGGATTTACGAGAGCTAAAGAACGATTATATTTAACAAACGCTCGTAAGAGAATGCTTTATGGTAAAACTACTTCTAATGCACCGTCTCGTTTTATTAGTGAAATACAAGGAGATGTTTTAGAGACCCTTAATAGTAGTGTTAAAGAGGAGAAAGTTATAAATAAAGAGGAGCTTTATAGTGATACAGATGTTGAATATAAAAAAGGCGATTTGGTTATGCATACGATTTATGGTAAAGGTGTGGTAATAGATGTGGATGAAAAATTTGTGAATATTGCCTTTGCTAAAAATTTTGGAATAAGAAAACTTATGAAAAATCATAAGAGTTTAAAAAAAATAGTTTAATTTGATAAAAACAACGAGAGTGTAAAAAACTTTGTGTAAAGTTACCAACCTATGGTATATAGATAATTGAGATTGATTATGTCAGTCTCTTTTTTGATAATATAATATTATCATAATCTTAAGTGTTTTCAAAGATCAAATTAATC
>DVJF01000041.1 GCA_018716965.1 Candidatus Caccenecus avistercoris
CAACTTCCACTTTGTAAATTTCTATCACTACAGAATCCTGCTCCTGTATCGATATAATCTTCTTCGTAACTTGCTAAATTACTATTATACCAATTATTTAGTGTTGTCATAATGGTACTTGGTTGTCCATATCCGTGTTGGCTACTTCCATCATGTACTAATCCTACATAGTAACTTCTATCATGCGAACTATTGAATGCACTTGTTCCTATTTGTGTTCCTGTTCCTGTGGTATTTGCACTGGTTCCTTGATATATCATCCGAATACTTCCATCTCCATTAATCCTTATAATTCTCCACCAGAATCCTGCAAACTCTACCCAGTTATTTGGATTACCCGTGTAATAGTAAGTAGTTTGGCCTGTCCAATCTGTTGTTTGTCCTGTTGGGGCATTTCCACTCGCCAAGATATATTCTCCGCCTAATAATGTTTTTACTTCTAAGCTATTACTACATATTACTTTACTTGTTCCATTTAGTTTGGTACATACCATTTGATTATTATCATTTTCTTCTAGTTCTACTGTATATGTGTTATTTGATATTGATGCTGGTGTGGTTGGTTCACATATATTTGTTGTGGTTGTACAGTATGTTGCACTTGTTACATTACTTGATAAACTACTGGTGAGTGTTTTATTATCTAAACTAAATGTTGCTTCTAAATTATCTACTACACTTGTTTCAGGATTAGCTATAACATTTATTTTTGATGAATATGTTTTATTTGCTGCTTCACTCACTGTTGCATCATAATCTATCCATAGTTTTAAATGATATGTTTTTTCTTCATTAGCTTCTAGACTAGCTGTATACAAAGTATATGCTTCATATGCTCCATCTATTTCAGGGGTAGCTTCTGTATTAGCACTTAATTTAGATATAACATTATCAAACGTATCACTTGATAGAGATACTTTTATATAATCAGCATTAAGAGCATTTGATACTTGTTTTAGACTTTCTAGATTTATACTGTAATTAGTTGGAGTATCACAAGTATTTCTAATAGTAAAATCATAACTTGTGCTATCTACTCCTTCGACATCACTTATAGGATAAGTGTTCGTTAGTTTAATAGATGCTGATGCATCAGTTAATTCAATATTTAGGCATCCACTTGTAAATGTATTAGCAGTATCTTGCGTTCCTCCAGTGGAGAAGAAAGCAAAAGTTATACCTATAACTGCCACCAAACATAACACTAACCCACCTATAATCCATATTTTTTTCTTTTTCTTTTCCATAAACAACTTCCTTTACTTTTAATACATATATTTCTAGTTTTAACATTATTTGTTAAAGCATACAGAAATTTATCTTGTATTATTTTTCTACTATTAATATTACATTATAAATGAGGAAAAATCAATATTTTTGTTACAGTTTTCGTACTTTTATTAAAATTGATTAATTTCTTTTAGATAATTATGTTGGTGGAAAAATATGGAAAAATTTATCCGAAATATTACAGTGGTAGAAGATAAGGCTAGAAATATAAGAATTAATCATGGATTAACGCAAAAAGAATTTGGAGAAATACTAGGTATATCTAAAAGTTATGTATCTGATATTGAAAATGGATATACTGGATTAAGTGTTAAACATATTAATAAGATATGCAATCAATATAATGTTTCTTTTGATTATATGTTTGGTTTTTGTGATAAAATTAATCAGAATATTATTAAAGTAGAAAAGATTGATTTAAAGATATTAGGAAGTCATTTAAAAGAAATAAGAAAAGAACTTAATATTACTCAAGATAAAATGGCTCAAAAATTAAATATTAGCAGGCCTTTAGTTACCCACTATGAAAAGGGAGTTAGAACAATTAGAACAGCTGATTTAAAAGGAATATGTGAGTTATCGGGTGTTAGTGCTGATTGGTGTGTAGGTAAACTTAATTATAAACTTAAGATTAAGACAAATAAAAAGATCAAACCAAAAGAAATTAAGAAATTAATGGGGGTTTGATCTTTTTTGGCAAATCCGGAGTTAATTCCGGATTAGTCAGAATTTGGCAAATCCGGAATTATAATATTAGTGAGCTTAAAGGGATTATTTGATTTTTAGGTGTTAGTTCTTTTAAACTTGTATTAAGGCAGATAATTCCTCCTTTTCCAACATTAGATAAATTATCTATTTTCTTAAAAGATGAAATCATGGATATATCTACTCTTTTCTTAAGTTTTATTTCATAAGGGTGATGTATTCCTTCATAATCTTTAATAATTAAATCAATTTCACTTCCATCTTTATCACGATAAAAATAAAATTCTTCACCTAGATTATAATTACTATTTAATTTTATTAATTCTGATATGCAGTAATTTTCAAACAAAAATCCTAAATTAGTATATTCTTCAAGACTTTTAATAGTATTTAAATGGCATAAATATGTACATAAACCACTATCCATGAAAATGATTTTAGGAGCGCTTGTTATTCTTTTTAATTCTTCTTTTCTAATAGGATATATTAATTTAATAATATCAGTTGCTTCTAATATACTGATCCAAGATTTAATAGTTTTTTCATCTTTACCACAATCTTTGGCTATAGAAGCATAATTTAATATTTGACTAGCACGAGATGCTATAGACACTAAAAAGGTATAAAAGGCATTTAAATCTTCTATTTGTTTTAATTCTCTAATGTCTCTTTCTAAATATAAATCAATGTAACTTTTAAAATACAATTCTTTTTTAATATTATCAAATATATATCCAGGCATTCCTCCTCTTAATATATTTTTTAAAACTTGTTCTTTTGTTAATTCCTCTTTTAGGGTTAAGTCATTTAAATCATGGGGTAAATATTTAATTTTAGTAATTTCTTTATAAGAAAAAGAATTCATTTCTAAAACACCCATACGCCCTGCTAGAGTTTCACTGACATTTTTCATAACTTGAATTTTTTGAGATCCAGTTAGCCAAAATAAACCTTTTTTAGTCGTATTATCACAAATAATTTTGATGTAACTCATTAAATCTGGAGCATACTGAATTTCATCAATTATTACAGGTGGAGAATATGTTTCAATAAACTTTTTAGGATTTTCTTTAGCTAAACGTCTTATTTCTAAATCATCTAGAGTAACATATTTTCTATCTTCTTCTTTAATATCTAATAAAAGAGTAGTTTTTCCTACCTGTCTTGGTCCTGTTAATAAAACTGATTTAAATGATTTACTATATTCTATAAAAGTATCTTTAATGCTTCTTTCGTAATTCATATCTAGTCACCTCTTAATATGATAATATCATAATTTAGATTTTATGTCAAATCCGGAGTTAATTCCGGATTAGTCAGAATTTGGCCGATCCGGAATGTGTAAAAAAATACCGGAAGATTTTTTGGTTTTTCTTCCAGTATTTGGGTAATACCAGAAAAAAGTTCCGGTGTCAAGAAAATACCGGAAGATTTTTGAATTTTCTTCCGGTATTTTTATAATACCAGAAAAAAGTTCCGGTATTTTTATTCAATAATTCCTAAATCATAAAATATATAACTTACTAAAGATAAAGCTTTATAGTTTTGATAATTCTCAAAATATTCTTCTTCTTTTTGAAATACTTTTTTACTAGTATCAGGATAATCTAAATTAAATATTTGAAATTCTTTTAGAGCATTTAGCATATTTTCATAAGCAGTTTGAAGAGTATTTATATCCATTTTATTTATTGATATTTTCTTATTTCTTTTGATACTACTCCATTTTTCTTTAGCAATCTGGCTTGAAGCAAATTCTTCTTTATAGGCTGTTTTATTAAAATTTGATAATTCATATACCTCAATACATGGGTAACTTAAAATTAGTTTACCATTATAAACATCATTATCGATTATATTTAATAATTTGTTAGTAATATCAGGGTCATTAGAGTCCTTATCTCGGTCCCATATATAATAAATACTGGCATATTTAATATTTCTGTTTAATTCATTCGTTAAAGTAGTTTTTATTCTATCTAGATAATCTAAAGTTTCTATCGATTTTATATTCGAATTTTTAGTATTTGCTACTAAAATAGAAGAACCATTTTCTTTATTTTCAAATTTTTCTCTAATTAGCCCCTCTTTATTTATTGATATATAAGTATAACCTAAAATGCTATGAAAAATACGCTTTAGTAATTTAAATTCTTCATCTTCTCCTTCAACGATAAGTATTACAGTACCAATTCTTTTATTTTTTCGTATTGTAAGTTGGCCTTCCATCAAAAACTCCATTTAGATACATTTTTTCTAAATCTTGAGATATTCTAGGAGATTCATCTGATACTCTATTTATTAATGTACCTTTATTTGAATCAAATCTAAAAGTAAAAATTTGATCTGGTCTAAAAATATAATTATCTATAAGACTAGTTGAATGAGAAACAATAAAAATTTGCGATTCTTTAGAGTGATTAAAAAAGTATTTTAAAACTGCTTCTTCTAATCTATTATTAAGACCACTAGAAAATTCATCAATAATTAGAATACAGTTATTTTTTAAAGCATAACTTAAGGGAGTAATAATATTTAACAAGTTTTTATTACCTTTTGACTCTAAATATATTGGTATAGTAACTTCTGTCCCCTTTTTCTTTAATCCTAACATCTTTTTATTACTTTCGATTTTATTATTTTTTTGCTTTAATATATTGTCATATACCATTTCACTATTATAATTAATATCATTTAATAATTTATTAAGATCTTTAACTCCTTTAGTTTCTAAATATTTATCTAATATTTGTTCATCTAAATTTGAAGTGTTATATATCTTTGTTGTGCCATCTAGACAATTAATATAAATTGAATTACTTAAATAAGTAAACCATTTAATTAAGGTTGGTTCATTATCAAATTTTGTTTTATAATATTCCTGTTTTAATAATGAGATAGTATTATTAATTTCTACTTTTCTTTCTTCGGTAATATGAATTTTTCCTGACTCATGTAAACGCTCAATTAATAACTTTTGATCTAAAAATAATTTCTCACTTTTTATCGTATTTTCTTCAAATTCGATATTATATTCAATATTTTTTTCATCTACTAAAAAAGTATATGTTAAATTGTAATTTTTGCCACTAGTATATAAAGATTTCTTTTCCAGAAAATTAGTATCAGAATTTCCTAATAAAATATCTAATAAGAAAACTATTGATTTTAAAGTTTGAGTTTTCCCAGAAGCGTTTTCACCAACAAATAAAGCTCCTTTTAAAACATTATGAGCAACATTGGTATCTTCGAGAGAATGGTAAATATTAGTAGCTTTAAAATCAAACTTTGTTTCATTTATAAATGTTGTATAATTATTTAAGATAATACTTGTAAGCATAATTCCTCCTTTATAAAATTCATGTGGAAATGGGGCAAAATTACAATGTTATTATAATTTAAGATTTATTTTTTGTCAAACATAGCTTTAGCTGTTCGAAGCATTTGACAGGTATAACCGTATTCGTTGTCATACCAAGCGGTTACTTTGATTAATGTTTCATTGGCACTTGTAAGTAGGCCATCTACTAAAGCACCTGAAGATTTACCAATAACATCACTTGAGACGATTGGGTCATAAGTTATTTTTAGAGTATCTGATGAGTTAGTTTCAAATAAATGGTTTATCTCATCTATAGAAGTTGCTCTGGCTGGGACAAATGTTAGTTCAAGTAAAGAGCCATCCGTTACCGGAACACGGTAAGCTAGACCGTCAAGAAGACCATCAAGCTCTGGTATAACTTTACCGATGGCACTTGCTGCTCCAGTTGATGTTGGAACAATATTAGCAGCACAAGCTCTACCTCTTCTTGATGAAATACCCTTTTTATGAGCTATGTCTAGAGTTGCTTGATCGTTTGTATACGCATGAATGGTACTCATGAATCCTTTAATAATACCAATATGATCGTTTAGAACTTTTGCAATTGGGGCTAGACAATTCGTGGTACAAGAAGCAGCCGATACTACGACATCATCACCCGTTAGAATACTTTCATTTACACCATAAACAACGGTTTTTACATTATCTGATTTAGATGGAGCGGAAATAAGTACTTTTTTTGCTCCTGCTTCAATGTGTTTATAAGCATCCTCATATTTGGTGAATAATCCAGTACACTCTAATACTAAATCAATATCTAAGTCTTTCCATGGTAACTTACTAGGATCCGTTTCATTAAATACTTTAATCTTTTTTATTTTGTTAACAACAATACAGTCATCTTCGGCATCAATTAAATCTTCATGAAAAGACCGGTGAGTTGTATCATATTTAGCTAAATATGCTAAATCACTAGCCTTACCTAAATCATTTATTGCAACAATATCAAAATCTGTAGTTGTAATAATTCGCCTGAATGCTAGACGTCCAATTCTTCCAAAACCATTAATTGCTACTTTAATCATTATTAGCACCTCCAATAAATTCTCTTAATATACTACTTTTACTTACATATTCACTAGTAATGGTATAAAAACTTCTTAAAAATTTTAATAATCTTCTGGCTTCTTCATAATATTTAGAATCTGTATCAATGGATAAAAGAAGCGGTTCCGCATATACCTTTAATACTCCAAGTTCATATGGAAGGGCAGTATTAATTATCATGTTTGCTTGATGAGTATAAGGAAATATATATTTTTCCTCACCATTTCTTACACTTTGCCATTTTTCAATTACTTCACTTACGGTGTATCCCCTTGTTCTATTGTCTCTTATAATTCTTCTAATAAGCCTTAAATCTAGAGTTGATATATAATTATGGCGATCAATATTTAGAGGAATAAAGGGACTTAAATATATTTTGAATTTATATTTATCAGGTATACCTGGAGTTAAATCATCATTTAGGGAATGAAGTCCTTCTATTAATATTATGCTATTTTCATTTAATTTTATTAAATTATTATGATATTCTCTTTTACCGGTTACAAAATTATAGGTTGGAATATTTACTTCTTCTCCTTTTAAAAGTCGCATTAAATCGTTATTAAACTCTTTGGTATCGATGGCATTTAAGCATTCAAAATCATACTTGCCATATTCATCTTTAGGAGTATCAATACGATCGACAAAATAATCGTCTGTTGATAAACAGATAGGATCATAGCCTTTACTCCTTAAGTAAGCTCCTAAAATACGGGTAGTTGTTGTTTTTCCACTACTAGATGGACCAGCGATCATTATGAATTTTTTATCATTGTTACGAATGATTTTTTCACAAGCCTTTTTAATACTATCAGTAAAATGAAGTTCACAAGATTCAATAAAATCTTTGATTTTCCGTTCACTTACTAAATTATTTAAATCAGCTGTATATGGAGTATTTAATTTTTTTAACCAAGACTTTCCTTCATAATAAGCATTTATAATGTTTTCATGATGAACGTATTCTGGTAATACGCCCCCTGTTAAATTGCTAGGATATAATATTACTAAACGATTATTTCCTAAATATTTTAATTCAAACTTTTTAATACAACCTGTTGCATATGGCATAGCAACATAATAGTAATTTAAATAGTCTTTTAGTTTATAAATTGTAAGTATGTCATCACAAGTTTTGGCATTAATCGCTTTTTCATAGTAAGCTGTGGCTTCATAAAAATCAATGGCTTCCTTTTTTAGAATATTATATCTTTTGAATTCTAGGTCTTCATCAATAATACTAGCCATTTCTCTTTTTAGCTCGCCAATATCTTCACTTGCTAGAGTACGTTCATATTTGATTTCACTTAACATACCTCCTGGCACACTATGAAGATATTCTATTTCACTACCTTTAAATACCGTTTTTAAAGCTACTTCTAAAATGAATTTGACAGCGGCTTTATACATTTTAGCCCCTTCAATAGATGTTACATCAACAAATTCGATTACTTCATCAGTACTTGCTTTAGCACTTAAGGGAAATAATTCATTATTTTTTTTCACCGCTAAGGCTGTATTTTTCCATTTGGATTGGCGACTTATATCTAGGTAACTAGTATTTTTATCTACTTCGATAGTTTGATTGCCAAAGGTTATTTTTACTTTCTCCATGAGACTCGCCTCTATTCTATATTATATTATCATATTTTTGGGTTTTTGTCACATTTTTTGCATAAATTTCTTATTTTCCTACTATATATATTATAGGTGATTATTTTATGAACATTGTACCAACGGTTATAGAACGTAGTAGTAATAAGGAATATGCTTATGATCTTTACTCTAGACTTCTTAAAGATCGCATTATTTTTCTTAGTGGGGAAATTAATGATAGTTTGGCTAATATTGTTGTTAGTGAACTTTTATATTTGGATTCTTTGAATCATGAAGATATTTGTCTTTATATTAATAGTCCTGGAGGAAGTGTAACAAGTGGATTTGCCATATATGATACGATGAATTTTATTAAAAGTGATGTAAGAACAATCGTAGTCGGTATGGCAGCTTCCATGGGAGCATTCTTGCTTTCTAGTGGGGCTCGGGGTAAGAGATGTGCTCTTAAAAATGCCGAGGTTATGATTCATCAAGTTTTAGGTGGCGCTCAGGGGCAAGCAACAGATATTAAAATTGCTGCGGAACATATTCTTAAAATAAAAAAGAAGCTAAATAGTATTTTAGCCTCTAATACAGGACAACCAATTAATAAAGTTATTCGGGATTGTGAAAGAGATAATTATATGAGTAGTGATGAAGCTTTAAAATATGGGCTTATCGATCAAATTATTTAAGAGTCATTTGGGGATT
Source organism: Candidatus Caccenecus avistercoris (assembly GCA_018716965.1). Lineage (GTDB taxonomy): Bacteria > Bacillota_I > Bacilli_A > RF39 > UBA660 > Caccenecus > Caccenecus avistercoris. The sequence continues at coordinate 8,732 of DVJF01000041.1, forward strand.
ATTAAAAGTTATACTTATATAATCTCCAACTTTCATTTGATAGTCAATATTGTTTATGTGCATAATGTAGGCAAAAACATCTTTAACTCTAATATCCTCTTTGTTTAGTAAAACTGTTAAGGCACTATAAAATAAATTGATTAATATAGCATTTATTTTGTGAACAATCTTTTCTTGAGCTTCTAGAAATAATTTGAAAATTTGCATTTGTTCACTACGCATTTTATTTTCAAAGATTATTGTTTGATTATATAGTTGTTCTAAATCTTCTTTAAATTTGTCGCTATAATCTATACCCGTGAAATTTTTTAAAATATTTAAATAATAACCCAGACGATTTTTTACTTTTTCGTAAGAAATATTGCCATTCATCAAGTATAAGTCTTTAAAAGAACTTTCATAAAGATTTTTATTTATTAATAAAGATTTAAGTTGTTCAGGTTTTACTTTGTCATAAATAAATATTTCATCGTCATATTTACCACTTTGAAAAGGTAAGCCTAAATCTTGAGCCATACTTTGACTAGGAATGCCTAAGTGATAATTTTGGGATTGGAAACAAAAAACAAATTTATTTTTAGCAAAGGTATCAAAAGCACTTCCTTTTTTGTAAATAGCCGATACCCAACAGCCATTATTGTTACCAGCATGTTCTTTTATATGAAATAGGCCACTTTTGTCATGTTGGTTACTTATTATTCCTCGTTTTAATATGGAAGGAATAGCAAAAATATTATAACCAATACTATGATAAAAAGTTTTTTCTTCATTATTAGCAAGTTCACTTACGATACGCTCTTGATTTGCCTTATCGATATAAGATTTATACTGTTCGTTAATATATTCAGATAATTCTACTAATTTTTTGGAATATGGAATTCTTAAGAAACTTTCATTTAAAACACATGACATAGTTTTTGCAAAACGCATTCGGTCTAGAGCATCAGCATCTTTTAAAATATTATATAATTGTTCATACCTGCTATAGTATTGTTCATCTAATTCATAATTGTCAAAAACTATTCTTTTTTTGTGGTCGCCTAAACTATGACCTTCAATAATAGCTTTTAATAATTTTTCATTTATAGGATCTTGATAGATGTCTTTGACTTTTAAAAATTGTAATTTATTAGTACTTGCTAGACCATGCATTGTATCTTCATTATCATATTGTCTTCCTATATCATGATATTTGGCGGCATCTAATAATATTTCTTTATCTAGTTCGGTTAATTCTTCTTTTAAAGCAATTAAATACGCAAAAAATGTTACTTTTTCTGAATGATATAAGCCATGGAATTTACTAGAATATAATTGTTTAGCATCAATATCATTTATAATTTCTTCTATTTCTTTAATATTATATTTAGATTTTCCTTCTTTATTTAAATCTTCTAATATTTTAATTAATATACTCATACTCGGCCTCTTGCATTTTCTAGGTTATCTATTTGTTCTTTTATAGGAATATTATAAATTTCTTTAAATTCTTCCAATGTATAACCAAATTTATCTATTTCTTCACTTTTTCTTTGTCTTTCTGGATCAGCATAATACCAGACATCGTCATATTTAAATTTTATAGCCGCATGATTAAATTCACTTCCTTCATAGGAACAGTTAACTAAACTTGTTTCAACATCAATAATGCTTAGTATAAAACGCATCATGTTAACGAATCCTTCACAAACAGCTTTCTTATTTACTATTGCCGCATAGCTGGTATTCATTAATTTCAATCGTTTTAAAAAATATTCTTTGTTATCTGATGGAATTTGTAGTAGGTTTAGATAAGCCATACTACGATATTCTAATCCTTCATCGTCATATTCTACACTAAAAGCAGTATAATTATGTATTTTTTTTATTGATTCCCAGTTACCCATATAAACATTAAGTTGTCTTAATATTTTTAAAGCTCGAAAATACATATTCTTGGTTTGTTCATAACTTAAAATATATTTATCATCGGCAAAAGTTATTTTTTCGCCAAAAGTAATATTGGTTAATGCTTCTTTTAGACGGGTTTCTAAAAAAAGACGATTATGACGGCTACCAAATAAATTAGGAAATAATTTTACATCTAAGATATTCTCAGGAGTATTTGTAGTATTTATAATGTATTTTTTAGTATTTCCGATACTTCTTAGACCATTATTGATTAAAACTACACTTTTTAGTTTTGTTTTTTCGTCTAGACCAATGAGTGTTTTTAAATTTACATTGTTGAATAAAACTATTGTATTTAAATTCGTTAAATTATTTATATCAAGTAAAGATAAGAAATTGTCATTATAGATTTTTAATTCTTCTAAGTGCGTCAAATTTGATAGTAAACTAAAATCTGTGATTGTATTTATTTGTAATGGATCAAATTCGGCTAAATTAGATGATGGATAGCTATAAATTGTTAAACTTCTTAAATTTGGTAGCTTATCAATTTCATCTAAACTTGACAGGCCAGTTAAAGTTAAATTTGTAATACTACTGATTTCAGATTCACTAAATTCACCATTAAAACCAAACCTATTTTGACGTAATCCTTTTTTTAATAATTGTTCTAAAATAATTAAACTTAATTCATAATTATTAAAATTAATCATATATCATCACCAGTCGGGACATATTCTAACATATTATGCGTTTTATGTCAAAAATGATGATTTATCCTTTATGTTTTTTTATTAAATTTTTTACTTTAATAAAATGATGATTGACACCGCTTTTACCTATTTTATAATCTGTTTCCATACTAATGATATCTGCTAGTTCTTTAAGAGAGCTTTCTGGGTATTTTTCACGATATTCTAGAACTATTTTGGTCGTATCATCTAACAGAGAATATAAATCTTGTTCTTTTAAATATTTGATTTCTTCTAATTGCTTTAATCCAGTGGAAATTGCTTTTTCTTGATTTGCTATTTCACAATTATTTAACCGATTGACCATATTTTTATGGTCTCGGTAAATTCTAATATCCTCAAAATAGAAATAAGAATTAGTTGCTTGAAACATTTTAATAATGTCGCCTATTACTTCAGCATTTTTGATATAAACCATATATTTGGAATTTCTTTTTAGGTGTTTAGCTATAATTCCTAAATCTTTTAAAAGATTCATTATATAAATGGCTTCTCTATTCATGTCTGTTACAATTTCTAAGTGATAGCCACTTGATGCTGGATCACTTACTGTACCTACGGCTAGAAAAATTCCTTTTAAATAAGCTATTTTTTCTTCATTATTTGTTAAGAAAAATTCATTAGGTAAAATCTTTTTCTTTCCTTCCATTATATTTAAAAAGCTTAAAATATAATCATTCTTCTCTTTTATTTCTAAAATATAAATTTGCTTGATGCGAAATCTTCTTTGATTTCTGATAGTTATTTTGGGACGAATACCAAATATTTCTTTTACATGAGTATAAATTCTTCTAGCTACACTGGCATTTTCCAAAGTAATAGTTATACCATCCTTTATATCGGCACTAAAACGAATAAATCCCGACAATTCACATATTTTTTCATTTTCATTTGCTACCGTTTTGGCTATTTCTTCTTTTACTCTTGTTGTATATGTCATAGATCATTCTCCATTAGAATAGAAAATACTAAATAAGCTGTTTTTAGGGTATCGTGTCTTAAAACACCATCTTCAATTGTGTATATTTTGTCTTTAACTGTGCGAATGTGCATTTCTGTTAGATTTTGCTCATCTAGCAAAACTGGATCTTTTTGCTCTACCGTGGCATATTTTTCTACTAAATCATGGGGAATTTCCACATTATTTGCTAATACCATGCTTATAGTGCCTTTACCTAAGTATTCTTCTAATACTTTAATGTGGTCGCTTACTTTAAATTCATCTGTTTCTCCTGGTTGAGTTACTAAATTACATATGTATAGTTTCGGAGCTTTACTTTTTTGAATTGCTTCTACTACTTCTTTTAAAATAATGTTAGGAATAATGCTAGTTAAAAGACTTCCTGAAGAAAAAATTATTAAATCCGCTTCTTTAATTGCTTTTAATACTTCAGGATTTGCTTTGACATCTTTATCGTACATAATTCTTTTTATTTTCTTTTTACATTTAGTAATGCTTGTCTCGCCACATATTTTTTTATCGTCACTCGTAATACCTACTAATTCAGCATTATCCTCCGTAATGGGTAAGACTTTTCCTTCTATATCAAGTAATTTTGCTAATACTGGAATGGCACTGGCAAAATCCCCTTTCTGCTCTAAAAGGGCAGTTAAAAGTAAATTTTTGATTGAATGATTACCTAAACTCTTAGACTGCTTGAAGCGATAGTTCATTAAATTGACAATATCTTGATCGGTATTGCTCATTGCCATTAATACTTTTGATATATCCCCTACCGCAGGAATATTAAAATCTTTTCTTAATCTTAGAGTTGATCCGCCATTATCCGATACAGAAACAACTGCCGTAATATCAATCGGAAATAACTTTAAACCTTTTAACATTTGAGATAGTCCACTACCTCCACCAAATATTATTATCTTTTTCATAAACATCACTATTATAACTTTACCACAAATATGGAAAAAAAAGAATAAGTTATTGGTTTTTATTGTCAAATTTTGATATGTTTTGCAATTGTTTCTTTTGATTGTTTCTCTTTTTAGTAATAAAATATAAGTCTCGGTGGATGCAGTACCATTTTACTTGAACATACTCTTCTGCATATACCGCATTAGCCTCTTTTTTCAGATTTCGATTGCGACATTGGATAAAAAGAGGGCCTACTTTCACATTAATAGTATTGCCATCTGGGTATGTAATTAAATAATTTATAATCTCACTTTTGGTGGCCCATAAGAAGTTATCCGGAGTGCCATGAATAATAGCATCGGCACCATAAATTTGATTTTCTTTGCCTTGAAAAAGAAAACGTATTATTAAGCATATCTTAATATATAGGTCTGCTAAAGAATTTTTTAATTCAATGATGTCATTATAGCGTTTTTGTTTATAAGTTTTAGCATTAAGCTGAACTCCGTTTATTATACCCAAAATATAAGCACGTAATTTCTCTACTTTCGTTTTGCTTAATCCTATTTTTAATAAATAATTTGACAAACTATTAAGGTGCTCTTGATGAACTGAATTACTTTCTCCCATTTTAATGCTAATTCCTTTTATATCGCCGTTAATTCGGATTTTTATATCGGCTTTTTCATTAAATTTACTTTTCCAACATTCAATATAGTCATCTTCTTTTAAATTATCAAATAAACTGTATAACATTTCTTTAAAATTTTTATTCAAGTCTTTAACCATTTTCTTATCTAATTCTTTAGCAAAATTCACTTCATTTGCTATTCCATGATTATTTTTTTCATTAAAGTTCATAATTTTACCTCCTGAAGGTTTATTTTAACATAAAAGGAGCTTTTAAATTGTCGAACGGTGTCACTTGCTTAGAAAAATTGTAAATTTTTGTTAGTATTTACAGCCCCAACAAGAGATGAAAGAAAGGATCTCTTGTTTTTATGTGAATAAGTAAGCAAAAGTTGTTGATAGTTTTAAGATGAAATTAGGTATAATGGAATTAGAAAAGTAGTGATAAATGTGACACCAGAAAATTTACAAAAAGAATTTGAAATCAGAAAATTAAAAAATGCAAATAAACAATTAATGAACACTAATACTCTTTTAAGTAGACAATATAAAAATTTAAATGAACATTTTGAAAGACGAGTAAAAGAAGAAGTCGAACAAAAATTAAAGATGATAGAACCAGAAAAACAAATTGTAGAAGTAAAGACAAAGCCAAATACTAGAGGATTATATAAAGATTATGAAAAATTACAAGATAAATATAGTAAAATAAAATTGGAAAATAAACATTTAATATTAAGAGTTTTAGTCTCCGAAGATAGTGAGAGAAGATATAAAAAGAAAGAAGAAAAATTAGATACAGAAAATAAAGAACTAAAAAATGAAGTACGATCATTAAAAAGAGAAATCGAAAGATTAAAAGCTCTTACGAATTTAGATGGAACAATATCAAGATTACCAACTAGTATGACACCAATAGGTAAGAAAAAAGTGATACCTAATTTTGCTAAAAATACAGGAGGAAAGATAGGAAGAAGCAAAGGTCATAAAAAAGATAAATTAGAACCAGTAAGCGAAGAAAAAATAAATGAACATATTAAACATGAATTAGAGAAATGCCCTAATTGTGATAAAAGTGAACTAACTTTAACAGGAAAAGCAATAACAAAACAGGTAAAAGATTATTATATTACAGTTAATTATACTGAACATGAGTTTATCGAATATCAGTGTAATTGTTGTGATAAGAGCGTACATGTTCCTATACCAAACCATTTAAAAGAAGATATTCAATATGGAAGTAATGTAAAAAGTATTGCCTTAACTCTTAGTAATGTCGAAAATGTATCCCTAAATAAAATAAGAAGGATATTAAATGGATTATCAATAGAAGAAATAGATCCATGTGAAGGATATTTCGTTAAATTACAAAAGAATGCGAGTAAAAATCTAACTAACTTTATTGAAGAATTACATAAAGCATGTATCACATCAAAAATATTATATTGGGATGATACAGTAATAAGCATAGATAAAAAACAAAGCTGTATGAGATATTATGGCAATGATTTAATATGCTTATTTAAAGCCCATGAAAAGAAAAATAAAGAGGGATTAGATGAAGATAAGATACTAAGTCTGCTCGATAAAAATACGATAGTAGAACATGATCATAATAAAGTAAATTATAATCCCGAATATGAATTTATTAATGCCGAATGTTGTCAACATCTACTTAGAGATTTAAAGAAGGTAGAAATGAATCTTCCAAACAGAGTATGGTGTAAAGAAATGATTCAGTTATTCCAAGAATATGATCATAAAAGAAAAGAGTTAATGGATAAAGGAATTGATCATTTTGATAATGAGGAGATCAATGATTTCATCTTAAACATTGATACAAGTCTATTAAAGGGATTAGAAGAAAATGAAAATGATCCAAATCCATATTATGCCAAGAATGAATTAACTCTAATCTGGAGAATTATGGAATACCGAGATAACTATATTTATTGGATCTTTGATTTTTCCATACCATTTACGAATAACTTGAGTGAAAGGAACTTAAGAGGAATTAAATCAAAGATGAAAATAAGTGGACAATTCCAAAATATAGAAAGAGCAAAAGATTATGCCAATATTAGAAGTTATATTGAAACATGCCGATTATATGGTGTTAATGAATATGCTTCACTCACCAGATTAGTAGAAGATAATCCTTATACTTTTGCTGAATTACAAGCATTAAAAAAATAAGTGACCATCACTTATCTTTTGTCATGGCTGTAAATACTAACATTTTTTTAGTTATTATAGCATTTTTATATAAAAAGTACTTGATTTTGTATTAAATAAGGTATATAATTTGCTTGTAAATGCATATAAGGCATTTATGGTAAAGAGTAGTTTGGTATGGAGGCTGATATCTAAATTTTAGATATCAGTTTTTGTATATTCTTTTATAAAAAGGGGTTATTAAATAAAAAATCTTAGCTATAAAATATAATAAATTGTTACTAATAAACTGAATATTAACTTTAAAAAAATGAATGTTTAAATTTGTTAACTAACAAATCAGAATATTTTAAATCTATATGTACATATACTTTTAGTTTATAAAATTTCAATCAAATATTATATAATAAAAAGCCTATAACTTTATTTAGTTAAGGCTCTTTTTATGCAAAAAAAAATACGCAACTTCCTATTTTCGCTTATCACTATCGTCGGCGTTCTAGTGCTTAACTTCTCTGTTCGGGATGGGAAGAGGTGTATCCACTAGGCTATCGTTACGTATAAAGGATTTTGTCCTTTAAAAACTTGATAATGCTTTACTCATAAATTAATTAAATAATAAGTTAAATCCTCGATCTATTAGTACTGGTCAGCTCAACGTATCACTACGCTTCCACACCCAGCCTATCAACCTTGTAGTCTACAAGGAATCTTACTTCACGAAGAATGGGAAAATTCATCTTGGAGGAGGCTTCCCGCTTAGATGCTTTCAGCGGTTATCCCGTCCATACATAGCTACTCTGCGCTGCAACTGGCGTTACAACAGATACACCAGAGGTATGTCCAATCCGGTCCTCTCGTACTAGGATCAGCTCTCCTCAATTTTCCTACGCCAACGACGGATAGGGACCGAACTGTCTCACGACGTTCTGA
>DVJF01000042.1 GCA_018716965.1 Candidatus Caccenecus avistercoris
GATTAATTTGATCTTTGAAAACACTTAAGATTATGATAATATTATATTATCAAAAAAGAGACTGACATAATCAATCTCAATTATCTATATACCATAGGTTGGTAACTTTACACAAAGTTTTTTACACTCTCAGCTTTTTTTATTTTTTGCTTAATTAATTCTTTTTCTACTTTTCTTAATTTATCTTGGCTTAGATTTTCTAAATTTTCAGCTTGATAAATTAAATGGTTATTTAAATCAATTTGATGTTCTAAATATAATTTTTGTAATTCTGTTTCTAAACCTCGTAATTCTTGATTTGTTATATTTTCTTCTAATAGTTTTTCTTCTTTGGTAATATCTTGTGTTTTGGCTATTTCGATATTTTCTTTTAATTTCATTAATTGCAGTTTTTTAGCATTTAGTTGTTCTTGGTTTTCTTTTGTTAAAGGAAGTGTCTGGAAATCTTCTATTTTCTTTAATAAAATATCTGATTTTCTAATTATTGCTTCGTAATTTTTATCTTCTAAGTTTTCTTTTTCTTGTTCTATGATTTTAGCTTGTACTAAATGATTTACTTCTTTATTTAAAAAAGTTAGGTCGATCGTCATGAGTTTTTCGGGTTTATTTTCTGTATTTTTATTTTGGGGCCTATTTTCTTGTTTCTTTATTTTAATGGGTGCTTCTTTTTTTATTGGCTCTTTTGTTTTTACTGATTCCAAAGACTTTTCGACTACCACTTTGGTTTTTTCTTTTGTTTCTGTGTTTGATTGTTTTTGGCTTTCAGTTGTTTTTTCTTTATTCTCCATATTTGTAATATGTAATATTTCCAAAAGAGGAATAGATATAACTGCTACTTTTAGGGGAGTTGGCATAGTTGTTAATTTTCTTTTCTTAGTTTTAAAAGGCGTTTTTACTATTTTACTTTCTTTGGTTATTTCTTTGTTTTGATCTAGTTGTTTCGTATTGGGGATTGGTGAAGTATAAACGGGTTTTATTTCAGGATGAGAGATAGGTTTGGCTATTTTTAATTCGGAAGTAGAAGAGAAAGTTTTTATTGGATCGGAAGAAATAAATTGGTTCATTACCTCGGGTTTAAGCATATTTTCTGTTTTTGCTTTTGCATCTTTTTGGTAAGAAAGATCATCTTTTATTTCTTTTGGAGGTGGATTTAATTCTTTTTGACCTAGTTTTTTTATTAGTTCTTCTAATTGTTCTTCTTTTTTTAGGTATTTTTCTTCTAATTTAATTTGAGGGATGATTTTTTTAGTTATTTCTTTAATAATTTCATCATCTTTTTTAGTTAATTCGTATTGTTTAAGTTCTTTTTCTTGGCAATAAAAGAGAATAATTTTTTCTTTGATGAGTTCTTCGGTAAGAGTAAAAATGCTGTTATTGATTAGCGAGTTATCTTCATGAGTAGTAGGTAGAGATTTTGGATTTGTCTTTTTTAATAGTTCTTGTCTTTTTAATTGTAAATTCTTTTTTTCTTTGGTTAATTTAGGATTATCACTTTTAAATAGGGCATAAATAAAACATATTAAGATAATGATAAAATATTTTATCCAATAAAATAACCGTTTGATCAAGGTTATCAGTTTGCTTATTATAGTCATATGCATCACGCAAATCATTTTAGCATAAATTTTCAAAGAAGCAAAATACATAAAAAAGCCAAGAGATAAGTCTCTTGGATTCATACTTTCTGGTGTCCCCGATTGGAGTCGAACCAACGACCTTTCCCTTAGGAGGGGATTGCTCTATCCTACTGAGCTACGGAGACAACTTGTTAAAATAATTATAACTAAAAAGGGGGTTTCTTGCAATAGTTTATGCTATTTTTGTTTGAAATTTTCATGAATTACGAAGAATTATTTTTTTAGAAAATGCACTTTTTTATTTTAAAAAAATAAAAGAATGTTCATTTTTTTAAGAAAATGTATTTTTAATTTTCTGATTTTAAGCCTAAAAATTAGATTTGATGAATTTCAAAAATTACTTTTCTTAAATTTTAGAAAACATCATACATCATTTTTGTTAAATTTTTGTCAATTGTCGTAAAGCGAACATTAAAATTTTTTTTACTCTTTTTAGTGTTTATGGGCATCTTTAAAAAATAGTAAAAATTTGTCTAAAAAATGACTTGTTTTTTTATTTTATAATTTATATAATCAATTTGTATCGTAGATGTATAAAGTGGAGGGAAGTTATATGAAAACAGATGCGAAATTAGACACATTAAAAGTTATTAAAAGAGATGGGAAGAAGGTAGCTTTTAATGAAGAAAAAATTGCTATAGCCGTAAAAAAAGGCTTTGATAGTGCTTTAAATGAAGACTATAATCCAGAGGATAGCAATAAAGTGTTTAATAGTGTTATGGATACTATTAAAGAGAAATATGCGGGTTTGGAATTTATTAAAATTGAAGATATTCAAGATTTGATTGAAACAAAATTATCAGAACTTGGTTATGATGATGTTTTGAAATCATTTTCTAGTTATCGTAAAAGAAGAGCAGAGTCTCGTGATGTTTTTCAAAAAAGATATCATAAATTAATGAAGATTATTGAATCTTTATCTTTAAAAACAGCTTTAGAAGATGATAATAAGAGAGATAATGCAAATATTGATGGAAATTCAGCGATGGGTACAATGCTTCAATATGGAAGTAATTTATCTAAAGAATTTGCTAAATCTTATATGATGGATGCTAAATTTGCTGAGGCACATGATAATGGTACGATACATATTCATGATATGGATTTCTTACCAATGGGTACGACTACTTGTTGCCAAATTGATTTGTTTGAATTATTTAAAGATGGTTTTTCAACTGGTCATGGATTTCTTAGATGTCCCCAAGACATTATGAGTTATTCAGCACTAGCTGCCATAGCTATTCAATCAAATCAAAATGATCAACATGGTGGACAAAGTATACCAGCCTTTGATTATTTCTTAGCACCTGGTGTCCTAAAAACATTTAAAAAACAATTTAAACAAACATTATATGATTATTTTGATTTAATGGGATTTGTTAATTTGATTAAATGGGAACATATTGTAAAAGATATTGATAAGTTAAAAACAATTGAGTTTTCAATTGAAGAATTCCAAGAATATTATAAAGATAGTAGTGAAGTAGAAAGAATATTTAGAGTTTCTTATGATAAGGCAATTGCGAAAACAAATAGAATGACTTATCAAGCAATGGAAGCATTTATTCATAATTTAAATACAATGCATTCTAGAGCAGGAGCACAAGTACCATTTTCATCTATTAACTTTGGTACAGATATATCTCCAGAAGGAAGAATGGTTATTAAAAATTACTTACTAGCGGCTGATGCTGGGTTAGGTAAAGGAGAAACACCAATATTCCCAATTTCAATCTTTAAGGTTAAAGAAGGACTTAATTATAATCCTGGGGAACCTAACTATGATTTGTTTCAGTTATCTTGTAAGGTTTCTGCGAAAAGATTATTTCCAAATTTCTCATTTATTGATGCGTCATTTAATTTACCATATTATAAACCTGGAGATTATAAAACGGAAATTGCTTATATGGGATGCCGTACGAGGGTAATGGCTAATCCAGCTAATCCGGATAATGAAGTAGTCCCAGGACGTGGTAATTTATCATTTACAACGATTAACTTACCAAGACTTGGTATTAAGCATGGAATTTTGGATGGCAAAAAAGCTGATATGAAAGGGTTCTACGAGGAACTTGGAAGTATTATGGATATGGTTCGTGATCAATTATTAGAAAGATTTGAACTTCAATGTAGTAAAAAGGTTTATAATTTTCCATTCTTGCTTGGTCAAGGAGTATGGATTGATTCAAAAAATTTAAAACCAAACTCAAGATTAAAACCAGTTCTTAAAAATGGAACACTTACGATTGGATTTATTGGTTTAGCTGAATGCTTAAAAGCTTTATGTGGACATCATCATGGAGAAGATGAAAAAGCCCAAAAGTTGGGACTTGAAATTATTAAGTTTATGAGAGATAAATGTGATGAATATATAGAAGAATATAAACTTAACTTCTCCCTTATTGCTACACCTGCAGAAGGTTTAGCAGGTAGATTTACCAGAATTGATCAATCTATTTATGGTATTATTCCTGGTGTAACAGATCGTGAATATTATACGAATTCATTCCATGTTCCTGTATACTATAACATAAGTGTTGCAGATAAACTTAAGATTGAAGGTAAGTATCATAAATATACCAATGGTGGTCATATTAGTTATATTGAACTTGATGGTGATACAGCGAATAACTTAGAAGCTTTTGAAGCGATAGTTCGTTTAATGCACGATAATGATATTGGATATGGTGCTATTAACCATCCAGTAGATAGAGATCCTATTTGTGGATATACAGGGGTTATAAATGATGTTTGCCCAGGATGTGGAAGAAGAGAAGCAGAGGGTGTAACGGTTGAGAGAGTTAAAAATGCTAGTCTATCTTATTATGGAAATTAGAAAGGAAGGATAAATATGAAAGATAGTGAAAGAATTGTAGGAGAAGGGGTTAAATTTGAGCGTATCAGAAGAATAACTGGTTATTTGGTTGGCACAACTGATAGATTTAATAATGGTAAAAAGGCTGAAGAAAGAGACCGGGTAAAACATTCTGTTAAAGGCCTTGTAAGTGAAAAAACAGCATAATGCAAATACGTTTAGCTAGTGATATACAAAGAGATTCTATTGTGGATGGAGAAGGTATTAGAGCAGTGTTATGGACGCAAGGATGTGGCCATCACTGCCCGGGATGCCAAAATCCTTCTACTTGGGATTTTGATAAGGGAATGCTTGTTGATATCGAAGATGTTTTACTTGCTCTTGATGAGTTAGAAGGGCAAGATGGGATAACATTTTCCGGAGGAGATCCAGTTTATCAGTCTAAAGAATGTGCGGTTATTGCTAAATACGCTAAGAGTATTGGCTTAAATGTGTGGTGCTATACGGGATTTTTATATGAAGATATGCTAGAGGATAAGACACGAAGAGAATTTCTTAATTATATCGATGTTTTAGTCGATGGAAAATTTATTTTAAAAGAAAAGAGTTTATCTTTATATTTTAAGGGTTCTCGAAATCAAAGAATTATCGATGTTGCTAAGAGTTTAGCAGAAAATAAAGTATGTTTAGTGGAGAAATATAAAGATCCAATTGTATATGAAAAACCTAAAAGAAGAGAAGAAAATATTTATATTTAGGACGTAAGTCCTTTTTCTTTTGTCAAATTTAGTATATCTTTTGGGCTTTTTAAGAAAGTTATGGTGATTTGTGTTATACTAGATTAGGTGATGATATGAAATATTATAATGAAGATATAGAAGAAGTTTATCAAAATTTAAATACTAGTGAAAATGGTTTAACTAATGAGGAAGTAAAGATTCGAATTAATCAATATGGATTAAATATACTAGAAGAAGGAAAAAAGAAAACAAAGCTTAGTATTTTTTTGAAACAGTTTCAGAATTTAATGATTATTTTGTTATTAGTAGTAGGTATTCTATCACTCATCTATGCTTTAATTGGTGATGGAGATTATTTGGATCCAATTGTTATTTTGGGTTGTACTTTCGTTAATATTTTAATGGGGTATTTTCAAGAAAGTAAAGCAGAGGATGCTATTGAAAAATTAAAACAATATACTACAACAAAAGTTACAGTTAAAAGAGATGGGCATCAAATAAAAGTGGATTCTAGATATTTAACTGTAGGAGATATTTTAGTTTTAGAATCAGGAGATAAAATTCCTGCGGATGCTAGAGTAATTAATGCAATGTTTGCTAAAGTAGATGAATCAGTATTAACAGGGGAAAGTGATTATGTTAGTAAAAGTGAAGAAGTGTTAGTTGGCAAGAAAAATATTCATGAAATGAATAATATGATTTTTGCTGGTACAAATCTCGTTACTGGTAAAATTATTGCGGTGGTAACAAGTATTGGTATGTCTACCGAAATGGGGAGGATTGCCAATTCTTTAAATAAAAATGAAGAGCCTATTACACCTTTACAAGTAAAGGTGAAAAAAATTAGTACTTTTATTTCGGTTTTAGCTATCTTTTTAGTAGTATTTGTTCTTATTTTTGGAATTATAAAAGATTATGATGTTTTATCATTAATCATGCTTTCTATTTCGATGATTGTTGCTAGTGTTCCAGAATCCTTACCAATTGCCATTACAGCTACATTATCGATTGGGGTTAGTGCGATGGCTCGTAAAAAAGCAGTTGTAAGAAATATGGCAGCCATAGAAACACTTGGGGCAACTGAAATTATTTGTTCTGATAAAACAGGTACTATTACAACCAATCAAATGGAAGTAATAGAAATTTTTGCGGACCAAAAGGATTATTTAGCTAATGATTTTGATTTTAAAAATTATGATGTTTTAGCTAATATAGTTGGTTTATGTAATAATGCTGTCTTAGATGAACATAAAAAGTATTATGGGGATGCTGTAGAAGTAGCAGGGGCTAATTTTTTAAAAAAATTGGGGATTGATAAAGAAAAATTGGAAGTAAAAAGTCTTAGAATCATGGAAATTCCTTTTGATTCTGAGCGAAAACTTATGAGTTCTATTAATCAAGATGATCAAGAAGTTTATCTATATGTTAAAGGAAGTATGGATGCAATATTAAAGAGAAGTAGTTCCATATTGATTGATGGTAAAGTAAGAAAAATTACTGATGAAGATAAGCAAGTATTAGATGCCAAAGAAAAAGAATATTCTAATAAAGCTTTAAAAGTACTAGCTTTTGCTTATAAAAGAATTGATAAGCATATTCAAGCTGATGAAGATTATCAAAAAGAAGAAAATAATCTCACTTTTGTCGGATTAATTGGTTTTAAAGATCCTGCTCATATGGATGTTAAAGCAGCAATAAAAACTTGTAAAGAAGCTTATATTGATGTTTATATGATTACGGGTGATAATATTGAAACAGGAGTGGCGATTGCTAAAGAAGTGGGCATTATAGATAGTGATAATAAGGGAATAGAACTTACTTCATTTGAAGATATAACAGATAAAGAGATGGGAGAGTTAGTTAAAAATTATCGAGTTTTTGCTAGAGTTACGCCAGAGCAAAAATACCAAATTATTGAGTCTTTAAAAAGAAAGGGAAAAGTAGTTGCTATGACGGGAGATGGAGTAAATGATGCTCCAGCGATGAAGCTTGCTAGTGTTGCTGTTGGTATGGGAAAAAATGGTACGGATGTTACTAAAAATGTAGCGGATATCCTTCTTTTAGATGATTCATTCTCAACAATTGTTACAGCTGTAGATGAAGGAAGAAGAATATATGATAATGTTATTAGTAATGTTTTGTATAATTTATCTAGTAATTTTACGGAAATAGTTATTATTATTATAGGTATGTTTTTAGCTCAAAATATTATTTTACCACTTCATGTGTTGTATATTGATTTAGTTGCCGATACGGTTCCATCTATTATGCTTGCTTTTGAGAGAGCTTCTAAAAATAATATGAAGAGAAAGCCTAATGGACTTAATAAACCAATTTTTACGCCTTACTTTATATCTTTCTTGATTACTTCTGTTATAGTGGAAGCCGGAATATCGATGATTGTTTATGCTTTATTTGTGAGTGAATCTATAGAGCTTGCTCAGACACTTGCTTTACTTAGTATTGTTATTAATGAATTTATTTTTGCTTATAACTGTCGTAGTTTAAAAGAGCAAATTAAAGATAGAGGATTTTTTTCAAATAAATATTTAAATATGGGAATAGCTATTTTACTTGTTGTACAACTACTTGTATTTTTGACTCCGGTTGGTCAAATATTTTCTTTAACATCTATTTCTATTGGCGAATTTATTTTTGTAATTGTTATGAATATTTTTAGTTTTGCTATTATTGAGTTATTAAAGCCAGTGTTAAATAAATGGTTTAGGGATGAGTAAAAAGTCCTGTTATAGCCGGTTTTTTGGAAATAATTAAAAAAGTCCAGTTATGACCGGAAATTTTATAACTTTTTTTTCATATATTTAATTGGAGGATTTAAATATATGAATCAAATAGATTTAAAATTTGCTTTGTTAATGAATGAAATTAGAAGTTTGAGTGAGCAAGAATTGTATCATCAAATACGACTATCTTTTGAGCAAATTCCTGATGCTACTAGAAATAACATGATGAATTTTTTTAATCAATTTCTTTATTGGGGAAGTATGGATATAGAACATAATAATTTTGAAGAAATAGAGTTAAAGGTTCATGAGTTAAAGGAACATGTCGATGATTTTGAAGAATTATATATAAATTTAGAAGATTATCGTTCTAAAAAATTACTTTATGCTATTTTAAATAACTGGGTACATTATGATTTTAATACACTTAGTGAAGTAATAGAAAAATGTTATGATGATTATTTTGATTTGGATTTAATACCAACATGCAATGAAGAAGTATTTGTTGATTTAGGAGCATATACTGGGGATTCTACAATTTCTTTTTTGCGGAATTACGGGGATTCTTATAAAAAAATTTATGCTTATGAAATTACACCTGAGACTTATCAAATATTAGTATCTAATTTAAAAGATTATCCAAATGTTGTTTGCTATTTAAAAGGAGTAGGCGATACGAGAAGTTCTTTGTCGGTTGTAAATAGTAGTGCGGATGCATCAGCGAATACAGTATTTGTTAGTGATAATGGAACAATTCCAATGGTAACATTAGATGAAGATATAGGTGAGAAATTAACGATGATTAAAGCGGATATTGAAGGATTTGAACAAGAAGCTTTACTTGGGGCTATTAATCATATTAAAAATGATCATCCCAAATTATTAATTTCAGTTTATCATAAGAATGAAGATTTATGGAAAATACCTAAAATGATTAAAGAAATTGATCCTGCTTATAAATTTTATTTAAGATATCATGGTGGTAATGTTTATCCGACCGAAATTACTTTAATTGCTATATAAAAAATCTAGAAATATTCTAGGTTTTTATTTGATTACCATAATAATGGTAAATAAAAAACAGCTTAAAATAATCGAAAATAAGATGTAATAAATAAGGCTATAGCCAGCTTTGGGGTATTGCTCTTGTAATTTTCGAACTCTTATTAAAGCATTTTCTTTATTAAAAGTTTGCTTTTTTTGCTCTATGCGTTCTAATATAGCATGATATCTATTTAAAGCTTCTAACTCATATTGAGTAGCTTGTCCTTTATTTTCAAGATTTGCCATGTATGATTGATATCTATTTAGTATTCCTAAGATTTCTGGTGAAATATATTCTTCATATTTAAGAGTATCTTCTATAAAACTTTCGAATAGTCCAATTTCTGGTTTTTCTTGAGAATTAGTATAGGTAATTAAAAGATAATATTCTTCTTCACTAATTATTTTAGTTTCTTCTTTATTTGTTGTTTCAGCTTCGATATCTTTTCCTTTTAAGTCTTCTTTTTTAGAAATGCTGGTAAAATCATCAGTATATGTTGCTTCTTTTTTCTCTTCGCTTTCAGTATTAATACTATCTTTATTTAAGCCATTATTTTGAGCATTAAAAGTATATAGATTATTTCCTCTTTGATATATTCCTTGTTCTAAATTAGCATATACTCTTTCATCATTTTTTTCTTTTTCAATAGCGTTAACTTCTAGTTTTGCACTTTCGCTAATATCTTTTGATAAAGGGGTATAAATAGCTTGTAAATTTATGTTTTTCATTTTTCTATCTAAAGCGTCATATAAATTTCTAGCTGTAACATTACCACCTAAAGATATAAATAATTTTTGATATTCATTTAATATATTCGTATTTGCATAATTGAATAAAATATGCAATTGATTATATTCATCAATGTAATAAGGATATTCAATAGTACTTCCATCTTCACGAACTTTTTTTATTACTTTAAAATTTTTTATTCGAGGATTAGACTTTTTTTCTTCTTCTATGGTTTTGGTTGGTAAAATTTCTTCTTTTTTTGATTCAATCTCTAATATTTTTCCAAAATCATCTATAGTTAAATTGGAAAGATTATTCTTTAAGTTTTCATTAAAAATGTTTTGTAAATTTGTAGCATTTAAATCAATAGAAATTGTTTGGCTATTAGTTTGGATTATTAAGTTATCATGATCAAGACTTAAATGGGAATAGATATTGGGATAATCTTTTAAAGTAGTAATTAGCGTTAAATTTTCTCTTAACATGATTGCACTTCCTTTATTTTGTATAAGTATAACATGAAATGTTTAGAAAAGTAACTAGTAAATACATAAATTTTGTGATATTATTATAATAGGTGATAATATGAATCATCAAATAGATATGGATAAATATATAAATTTGGTTCCTAAAGTTGATAGACTAAAAGTCTTAGAAATAAAAGTGATACAAAAAAAGCAAGAACAAGCAGTTATTAAACAATGTTTGACTAGTGCAACTAGTAGGAAAGATCAGACTTTACATGAATTACAAACTTTATTTACTTGGAAAAATAAACTATTAGGAGGTAGGTTTAGAAAAGATAAAGTAAAAGATTTAAAACGAAGCTTATCCTTTATAGAAAAAGATTTAGAAGAAAAGCAAAAATTAACAGAAGAATTAACTGAGCAAATATTTAAGATGGAAAGTGAATTGCAAAGCTTGCGGAATGAACTACAAGGCTTTTGATATAAAGGGTTTGAAGAGATTAAAGATGGTTTGTTAGTAATTACGGATAAATCTGTAAATGATTTAAATCCTCTTTTTTATCAAAATCAAGATCAAAATAAGGAAAGTTTAGCTTCTAAAAATAATATAAAGGAGTATGCTATGGTACATAGTACAAATTTTTTTCCAAAGAATAATCAGATTTTATGTAATTATGATGGTAATAAGGTAGGAAAGTCAATTGTTCAGTATCATGGAATAAAAAAAGAAGTTAAATCTTTAAGTCATCGGCATACTGTTCATTTTACTTTAAATAATATTGTAGAAAGTACAGGTGATGGTCTTGGTACTTGGGAACAACCAGAATATATAGTTGTTGAACCTTTTTATATTCATCAGAAACAATTTGTTAATTATGCAGTAAACGATTATTACGTTTCAGGTGATAATTATACTTGGGGTTCGGTAGATTTAGAAAAGCCATATTATTTAGTGCGCGAGGATGCCTTGGATAAAATTCCTAAGGGAGAGATAGAAAAAGGTAATATAATTATTTATCAAGGGGATGCAGGAGTTTGTTTACGTAGATTTTTGAAAATGCTTGATTATCCTGTGTTTGGTTATGAAGAAAATGATGCCACTCATTCAAATTCTTCAGAAATGGATCAAGAAATGGCTACAGAATTTCGTGATTTAGCAGTCAATTACTTGCAAAATAATAGCTTTGATGGAAAAGAAAAGCGTAAATTTAGTTTACATGAAATAAAAGAAATTTTAGATATTTTATATGAAAATCATAAAATTATATATAGTATTTTAAATGATGATGTTGTTCGTGAGAAAATACAACAATTAAACATATCGGAAGATTTTTTTAATATAATAGTTGGCTCAGGGATTAAAATGAGTAAAGATGGGGACTTCTATTTTGACACTGATCAAAATATTTATGAAGAAATTTGTAATAATAGTAAAGTAAATCTTGCTAATTTAAAAATTGTTTGGAATGCTTATAACTCTTTGCAAATTAAAGAAGAACCAAAAACTTTTGCTTTGGGAGATATTAACAAAAAAACTATAGCTGATATTTTTTTATTTGAAAATTTTGGTATGTGTCAAACTTTTTTTGAGCAGATAGAAGCTTTACTTTTACGACTTTCTAATTCTTTACAACAATTAGGAGTTTTTCCAGATCCTTATATATCTGAAGATGGATTTTACTTAAATATTGCATTTAATGTGATGTTTGACTGGAAATATGATACTATTAAAATTGCTTCTGCTCAAGATACTTTAGAATTTGCTTATGCAAATACGTTAAAATACTTAAATAATATTGGGTACACATTAGAAAATAATACCCAAAATTATTCTAGAGGAAGTATGAATATTTCCTATTTACTTTTTGTTATTGCTATTATTGCGTTAGGTATAATTATGTCTTTTGTTTTCCTTACATATTAACAAAAATTATTTTAATTACTTTATAATTGTTAAATTGGCTTATTAGCATTGAAATAGATAATTATGGTGTAGAAGATATGATGCATTACACCAGAAAAAGTGCAAAAAGGATAAAAAATATATAGTAATCAATTAAAGGAAAATAGGGTAAATCAAAAGATGATAATGGAAGATGTTGATTCTTTTGAAGATTATCCGTTAAAAAATGAAAATAGTATGCGAGCAGGCTATTTTAGTAGAGACTTTTAAGCATAAAAAGAAAAACATTAGCTAGGCTGTAGAAATTTATTTGATTATTTAAAGGTTTTATTTATTAGCTTTTCATTTTGGAAGCATTATAGTTCTAAGCTACTATTGGGTAGCTTTTTCCATGTTTAAAATTCTAAATGGTTACTGAGAATTCTTAATCTTTTGCAATTAAAAACTTTATCTTTTCTTTGTTGGGTGGTATACTTGATTTAGGTAGTAGGCAAATTATATTTATGCGAATATGATGGGATTGATAAAAAATAAAATTTAAAAGAACGGAGATGATAAAGCGAAAGATTTAATGATTAGAAGTAGTAGTGCAGAATTTTTAATTTTTGAAAGACAAAAAGGAGAAAAAGGAATTGAAGTTAGATTTGAAGATGGAGATTTGTGGTTAACTCAAAAAGCGATTGCTGATTTATTTAATACAAGTAAACAAGATGTAAGTTATCATTTAAAAAATATATTTAATAATTTAGAGTTAGATGACAATTCAGTTGTCAAAAAATATTTGACAACTGCAAGTGATAATAAAAAATATAATACAAACTATTATGATCTTGATGCTGTTATTTCTGTTGGTTTTAGAGTTAATTCGGACAGAGCTATTCAATTTAGAAGATGGGGTATAAATATTCTTAAAGAATTTGCTAAAAAAGGATATATAATTGATAAGAAGAGAATGGAAAATGGAATATTTTTTGATGAAGATTACTTTGAATCATTGTTAGCCGAAATCCGGGAAATCAGATTATTTGAAAGAAGATTTTATCAAAAAATTACTGATATTTATGCTACTAGTATTGACTATGATAGAAATTCTCCTATGACTAATATATTCTTTAAGAAAGTACAGAATAAGATGCATTATTCTGTATCTCATCAAACTGCAGCTGAACTTATCTATAATCGTGTAGATCATAAAAAAGAACATATGGACTTACTTCTTGGAGAAATGCATCTGATGGAAAAATCTTAGAAACAGATGTCGTAATTGCAAAAAATTATTTATCAAAAGAGGAAATAGGGGGATTAGAATTGATCGTTTCGTCATTCTTAGATTTAGCTGAATCTAGGGCTAGAAGAAATATTCCGATGACTATGGAAGACTGGAGTAATTTATTATTAGATAACAGAGATATATTAAAAGATGCTGGTAAAATATCAAGAAAATAGCTTGTGATAAAGCTTTAAGTGAATTTGAAAAATATCGAGTTAAGCAAGATAGATTATATAAATCAGATTTTGATTTGTTACTAGAAGAAACTAAAGAGATGGAATAAATATTAGTTTCTAATCTCTTGTTTTTTTGCTATAATATTGAAGTATGAAGAGGGATGCTATGAAAAAGATACTCTTATTATTCGTTTGTTTTTTTCCAATTGGTGTAAATGCCTTAGATATGCCAGAGATTAATAGCGAGGCTGCAATTGTTTATGATGTAAATGAAGATACTGTTATATTAGAGAAGAATAGTGATGAAGTGCGTAGTATTGCTAGTTTAACGAAGATTATGACAGTACTTACGGCGATAGAAAATATTGATGATTTTAGTGCAAGTGTTACCATTACAAATGAAATGTTAGCTGGTATTTATTGGAATGCTTCGGTTGCAGGTCTAAAAGTGGGTGATACCGTTACTTATATGGATTTGTTATATGCAGCTATACTTCCAAGTGGTGCAGATGCAACACAAGTTCTTGCCTATGCGGTAAGTGGTAGTGTTGATGCTTTTGTAGCCAAGATGAATGAACTTGCATTAAGAATTGGTGTTACTAATACTCATTATGTTAATACGACTGGACTTGATCAAGATGGAGCTTATTCTACGGCACATGATCAATTACTCATTTTATCTTATGCTCTTAAAAATCCTATTTTTAGAACCGTTTATACAACTAAAAGTTATACTTTAAGTAATGGGCTTCAAGTTGAAGCAACTATTAGTAAATATAATGAGATACTTAATTTAGATACTTCTAAAATTATTGGTAGTAAAACGGGAAATACCACTAATGCTGGACTTTGTATGTCGGCTTTATTTTATCATGAAGATCATGAGATGCTGTTAATTACATTAGGAGCACAAGTAATAGAAGATGTTCCTTATAATTTAATTGATACTCTTACTCTTATAGATAATGTTAATGAGAGTTATGTGATACCAAAAGAAAAGACCGTTACGACTGCATCTATTGTATCTAGTGATGTTGTGGTATCTTCAAATATTAATTATAATACGATAATCTTTTTAATTATTTTGTTTTTGCTAGTAACAGTATTTTTATTTAGAAGAGTTAGAAGGAGAAAGAGAAAATGAAAATACTAATTGTAGAAGATGATTTAAAAATACGTGAAGAATTAAAAATATTGTTGGAAAGAGAAGGATATCAAGTAGAAGTATTATCTTCTTTTTTAAATACAGTAGAAGATATAAGATGTAGAGATTATGATTTATTATTATTGGATATTAATTTACCTGATAAAAATGGATTTACGATTTGTAAAGAGATAAAAAAAGATAAACAAACACCTATTATTTTCGTTACTAGTAGAAATACGGAAGAAGATGAGTTAAATAGTATTCTTTCTGGTGGTGATGATTTTGTTACAAAGCCATATAATAAATATATTTTACTGGAAAAAATAGGAAGAGCATTGAAATTAAATGATCCAACTCGTTATAAAGAATTGGTTGTTCATGATGTTATACTTGATTTACATTTATCGAAAATTAAATATCATGATCAAGAAGTAGAGTTAACACGGAATGAATTTCGCATTTTGTATTATTTATTTTTAAATGTTGGTCAGGTTTTAAGTAAAGAAAAGTTAATAGAGTATCTTTGGAATGATGCTTATTATTTAGATGAAACAATATTACTTGTTAATATTAATCGTCTAAGAAAAAAATTAGAAGATATGGGCCTTAAAGATTTTGTTAAGACAAAACGAGGGGTGGGTTATTTTATATGAGTTTTGGAACATTCTTAGAAAAAAATATTTCTTTTTTGCTGTTTCAATTCTTTTTGTGTTTTCTAATTTTCTTAACTTTTTTTCTCTTGGAAATTTCTTTTATGTTTACTCTTTTACTAATTTTATTAATAGCACTTTTTACTTTTATATATTTATGTTGTATTTATTTTAGTAAAAAGAAAAAGGCATTACAAATTATTAATAGTTGTAATGATTTGGAAGAAAAGTATTATATTTCGGAGATGTTGCATAAAGATGATTCTATTGAAGGATATCCATATTACTATGTTTTGAAGGAAGCTTGCAAGGCTATGAATGATAAGATTAGTAATATTGAAAAGAATGAAAGAGATTATGAGGAATATATTGAAAGTTTTGCTCATGAAATTAAAACACCTATTGCGGCAATATCTTTGTATGCTGAAAATAAAGAGGATGAAACTTTAAAATATGAGATAAGAAAAATAGAAGAGTATGTTGAACAAATACTTTATTATGCAAGAAGTGATACAGCAGAAAAAGATTATTTTGTGAAAAAGATTAAATTAAATGAAATTATTCATCCACTTATTTTAAAAAACAAAGATGTTTTATTAAATAATCATATTAAGTTAAATGTTCATGATTTGGAAGTACTTGTTTATACCGATGAAAAGTGGTTATCTTTTATGATTAGTCAAATACTTAATAATGCGATTAAATATTTGGATAAAGATAAAAAAGAAATTGAAATTTATAGTGAAGTTAAAGATAATCAAGTGGTTTTAGTAATTTTAGATAATGGTTGTGGCATCCGGGCATCTGACGCGCCAAGAGTATTTGATAAAGGGTTTACAGGTAGTAATAGAAAGAGGGAGTATGCAACAGGAATTGGACTTTATTTAGTTAAAAAGTTGAGTGAAAAGTTAGATATTAAAGTTTCTATAGATTCTAAATACCAAGAATATACGAAGGTTAGTTTTGTTTTTCCGAAAAGTAAATTTCATGATGAAGTACAAAATTCTTAAAAATATGGTATACTAGGGGTGTGAAGAAATATGAAAAAGATTTTAATTATTGAAGATGATGAAAGTGTAAGAGGAGACTAACTATAAAAAGTCAACCTAAAATTAAGCAATAATTAAAAAAATAAATTATTGCATGTGAAAGGAGTTGAAAAAGCAAGTTTTTCAAAAAACACATATGTACGAATTAATATTTTTGGCTATTTTG
>DVJF01000043.1 GCA_018716965.1 Candidatus Caccenecus avistercoris
GATTAAGAGCAAAACTAGAATCTTTTGGAATAGAAAATGCAATTGAAACAAGAAAGGGACTAGGATATAAGTTGTTATGAAATTTAGTAAATATGTTTTTGATAAATGGTTAGAGATATTATTTGCTTTATTCGGATATTTCATTGTTCTAATGATGCTATTTGCTTTTAAAATTTCAAAAGAAGTTATTATAGGAATAACAGTAGTATTTTTGTTATTTTTCATTATGATAATTTTAACTGGGTATATTAAAAGAAGAAGATTTTACACTAATTTAATAAATAATGTAGATAAACTTGATAAAAAGTATCTTGTTTTAGAAATGTTAAATGAGCCATCTTTTTATGATGGAAAAATACTATACCAAGTATTATATGAAATTAATAAATCAATGAATGAAAATGTCAAAGATTTAGAAATAAGTTTGAATGATTTTAAAGAATATGTGGAACTTTGGATACATGAAATAAAACTTCCTATTTCTAGTTTAGTTTTAATGAATCATAATCATAAAACAAATGTAGACAAAAAATATGATGAGCAAATAAGAAGAATAGATGATTATGTGGATCAAATCCTTTATTTTGTTAGAAGTGAGAATGCTGAAAAAGATTATTTAATTAAAGACACCAGTTTGAAAAAAGTAATTAATTCAGTAGCCATGAAAAACAAAAATGATTTATTAGAAAGAAATATTAGTTTTGAAGTAGAACTATCTGATATAAAAGTATTAACAGATTCAAAATGGCTAGAATTTATCGTGAATCAAGTTGTTAGTAATAGTATGAAATATACTAAAGATAATAATAGCATTATTAAAATTAGTGCTGTGGAAACTTCAAAACAAGTAGATTTAATTATTTATGATAATGGTGTTGGAATACCAGAGAAAGATATTAAAAGAGTATTTGAAAAAACATTTACAGGAGAAAATGGTAGAGCTACTTCTAAATCAACTGGTATGAGGCTTTATCTCGTAAAAAAATTATGTAGAAAATTAGGTCATAAAGTTAGGATTGAATCTAAAGAGGGAGAATATACAAAGGTTGTTATATCTTTTGCAAAAAATGATTTTTATAAAATAGGGGATTAATAAGTATTTTTAGTATTACGAAATTGTAATGTTCTGTAATATTAGAATAACGACAAAGTCCCT
Organism: Candidatus Caccenecus avistercoris; assembly: GCA_018716965.1. Classification (GTDB taxonomy): domain Bacteria; phylum Bacillota_I; class Bacilli_A; order RF39; family UBA660; genus Caccenecus; species Caccenecus avistercoris. The sequence goes on from DVJF01000043.1 coordinate 1,157, forward strand.
TTTTTGTCATAAAATTATTAGCAGAAAGGAGAATTTTTATGGAAAATATTTTAAAGATTGATAAGGTTGAAAAATATTACGGTAGTAGATCTAGTCTTACCAAAGCAATTGACAATATCTCATTTGAAGTAGATAAGGGTGAGTTTGTTGCTATCATGGGTGCAAGTGGATCAGGAAAAACAACTCTTTTAAATTGTATATCTACAATAGATAGAGTAACAAGTGGACACATCTATGTAGATGGAGAAGACATTACAAAATTAAAGGGTAATAAATTAAATAAATTTAGAAGAGAAGAATTAGGTTTTATTTTTCAAGACTTTAATTTACTTGATACTCTGACTGCTTATGAGAATATTGCTTTAGCTCTTTCTATTCAAAATGTAAGTGCTAGTGATATTGCAAAACGAATTGATAAAGTTGCAAAGGAACTTGATATTAAGGATGTTTTAAAGAAATATCCGTATCAAATGAGTGGAGGACAAAAGCAAAGAGTAGCATCAGCTAGAGCAATAATTACAAATCCAAAACTTGTTTTAGCAGATGAGCCAACAGGAGCATTAGATTCTAAATCAGCAAAAATGTTACTTGAAAGATTTACATATTTAAACAAAGAATTAATGGCAACAATTCTTATGGTTACACATGATGCTTTTACAGCAAGTTATGCAAGTCGTGTAATATTTATCAAGGATGGTAAAATCTTTAATGAACTACATAGAGGTAGTGATTCTAGGAAAGAATTTTTTGATAAAATTATAGATGTTGTAACCCTTCTAGGTGGGGATTTAAATGATGCTCTTTAAGTTATCCCTTAAAAATATTGCGAGAAGTATAAAAGACTACGCCATCTACTTTTTTACTTTAATATTAGGTGTTGCAATATTTTATATATTTAATGCAATCGATAGTCAAACAGTTATGATGCAAGTATCAGAATCTACTTATGAGATTATTGATTTAATGACAAGTATGCTTTCTGGTGTAAGTGTTTTCGTGGCATTTATATTAGGTTTTTTGATTATATATGCAAATAGATTTTTAATGAAAAGAAGACATAAGGAATTTGGTATTTATCTAACTCTTGGTATGAGTAAAAGAAAAATATCACTTATTTTATTCTTTGAAACATTAATAGTCGGCGTTATATCACTTGCCATAGGATTAATACTTGGTACGGGGTTATCACAACTTATGAGTTTGTTTGTAGCAAATCTGTTTGAAGCCAAGATGACAGAATTTGAGTTTGTATTCTCATCATCTGCCTGTATCAAAACACTTATTTACTTTAGTGTTATGTATATTCTAGTAATGATATTTAACACATATAATGTAAGTCGTTGTAAGCTAATTGATTTACTTAATGCGAACAAAAAATCAGAAAAAATAAAATTAAAAAATCCTTGGATTTGTGTAATTGTATTTATTATTTCTGTAATAGCATTAGGTTATGCATACTACTGTGTTACAGGTGGAGTAACAGATATGCAAACTGCTGATAAAATACTTATTCCTATTGCTCTTGGAGCATTATCAACATTCTTTATATTCTGGTCTTTATCAGGTTTATTACTCAAAATATTTATGAGTATGAAAAATGTTTATTATAAGGGACTAAATAGTTTTACATTAAGACAGTTTAGTAGCAAAATAAATACAACTGTATTTTCAATGACTATTATATGTTTGATGTTATTCTTTACAATATGTGTTTTATCAAGTGCTATTTCAATTAGAAATTCAATGACTGCGAATATTAAGGAACTTGCTCCAGCCGATATAGAAATTAATAAGAAAATGGACTTACCACTAGATTCAGGATATTCACAAGAAGTTATAGAAGATTCTAAAATTTCTGTAAGTGAAACATTGGATAGATTAGGTTTTGATGCTGATAAGTATTTCAAAGATGTTGTAGAATTTTATGTATATGCAAGTAATGATATATTAGTTAAAAATACACTTGGAGATGCTTATGAAAAAATATCTCAAGAATTTCCATATTTAAAATATGATACTGCTGAACAATTTATTAAAGTGAGTGATTATAATAAACTTGCTAAATTATATAATTTAGATGAAATTCATTTAAGTAATAATGAATATGCAATAATTGCTGATTTTGATTCGTGGATAGATATTAGAAATCAAGGGTTAGAATTAGATACACCAATTATGATAAATGGTTATACTTTAACACCTAAATATGATGAATGTATTAATGGGTTTATTAATATGACAAGTAGCCATGTAAATATGGGAATATTTGTAGTACCAGATGAAGTTTTAAATGGTTATGTTAGAGAAACAGGAATGTTAGTTGCTAATTACAATGCAAATGATGATAAAGAAAAACAAGAAATAGAAAATATGATTATAGATTTAGATAACAGTCCATACGCATCAAACACAGATATAGGTGCGAGTACCAAACTTGCAATATATGAGGGTAGTATTGGACTTGGAGCTATGATCACGTTTATTGGTTTATATCTTGGAATTATCTTCTTGATTGCAAGTGCAGCCATTTTAGCACTAAAAGAATTATCAGAATCAACAGATAATAAAGAAAGATTTAGAATGTTAAGAAAAATAGGAACTGATGAAAAAATGCTTAATAAAGCTCTATTTAGACAAATTGGAATATTCTTCTTGTTCCCATTAATTATTGCAATTATTCATTCTATATTTGGTATTAAATTCTGTCTTTATATATT
>DVJF01000044.1 GCA_018716965.1 Candidatus Caccenecus avistercoris
TACTAAAAGAATTTTATTTGGGTTCCTGTGGTCAAGAAGGAAATTGGAATAAATTAAATACGGATTACATTCAAAAATCATAAGGTTTTAACTTTGACATTTTCCTAAGTTTTTATATTGACATTTACAAATGAACAGTACTTGGTATCAAATTCTAATTTTTGTAATTCTTTTTGTAATTCTTGCAACATTTCTTCTTTCATTAATTTTTGTTCTTCATTTAAAATATCTTTATTCATAATATTTTCCTCTTTGGTATGAGCTATTGTAACATATGAGCTCTTTATTTGCAAAGAACATAAGAATTAACTTACGTTAATTCGCCGATCCTCACGGTTCGTTTTTTTCTGCTGTATTTTTTTATACATCACAGACCTTATTTCCGAGAGTCGCTCCCGTACTTCTTTTATTTATTTTATAATTCTATTTTAATTTAATTATTGTAACTTTTCAATCCCTCTTTTAATATGTTTATACTGGCATTATAATCTCTTTCTATTTCTAAACCACATTTACTACATTTTAATTCTCTTACTCTTATATCTTTCATTTCTTCATTCCTATTTCCACATCTGCTACATATTTGTGATGATGGATAATAAGGACTAACTTGAATAAATATCTTATTTAACCATAAGCTCTTATATTTGAGTATTCTTATGATTTCACTAAATGTAGCATTACTAATTTCTTTTCTTAAATTTTTGTGGTTATTTTTATTTTCTAACATCTTCTTTACTTGAAGATTTTCTGCAATTATAATATCGTGATGTTTGGTTATTTTACTAACTATTGCCTCTACCATCTTTTTTCTGGCATTTTGTAGTTTTCGATATACTTCGGCTATTTTCTTTTTACATTTTATATAATTTTTGCTTCCTTTTATTTTTCTTGATAATTCTTGTTGTAAGTGTTTTATTTTTCTTTCATATTTAGCTAAATATTTTGGATTTCCATAATATTCTTTATTACTAGTTACTACTAAATTTTTTACTCCTATATCGATTCCTATAGCTTGATTATTTACTCTTTCTGGTAGTTCTAGTTCTTCTTCTAGACATACAGACACATAAAAACGTGTACCAACTTCTTTAACTGTGGCATTTAATATTCTTCCTGGTAATTTATTTAAAGCGCGATATCCTCTTATTTTTACTTCTTTTAATTTAGGAAGATCTATTACTCTTCTTTTTAAATCTACTTTTATATTTTCATAAACTCTTTTTTTATAACTACTAGTGATATAGCTAGTACGAAAGCTTTCTTTTACTCCTTTTTTCTTAAATCTAGGGTATCCTCCTTGTCCTTTTATGTGCTTATCAAAACCTACCATTAAATCGGTTATGGTATTTTGTAGTGACATACTATCAACTTCCCTTAAAAACGGATATTCTTTTTTTAATTTTGGTAATTCTTTTATTAAATCAAACTTTGTTAAATATTTATTTTTTCTTTTTAAATCTAAACAATAATTATAAACAAATCGAGTACATCCAAAAGTCTTATAAATTAACATTTCTTGTTCTTTATTTGGATACAAGCGAAATTGATAAGCTCTATGTATTTTCATCGTAATCACCCCTGATAATAGCATTATACTATAAATACATATGTTCGTCAAGAAGAAATCTAAAAAATACACGAAATACGTGTACTTTCCTATAAGATAATTATGTAGAATTCTACATAAAGATAAAAATATATAGAAAGAATCTATATATTATTTATCATCTTTTTTCTTTCTACTTAAAGTTAAAGGCTCATTTATTTCTTCGTTTTCTTTCATGCGAGTTTCTTTTTCTTCTGATAAATTTTTGAGTAGCTCCATTAAAAATGCTCTTTGTTCTTTACTGTTACTATTTTGAAAGAAAGTTTCTAATTCCTTTGATACATCTACTTCTTCATCAGGATTCACATGTAAGGTTTCTTTTAGAACATCCTCAGTAGTTTTTTTAATTATTGAAGCAACAGCATGACGACTTTCAATAATAATATCTTTTAGTTCTTCCTCGCTATAATCTTTTATAGGGCCAGTAACTTTTAAAATATTTATTTCCTTTCCTTTATTAGCAGTATCATAGTAAATATCACTAGTTCCGTTTTGGCCTTCAATTGTTATTTTGACAGCATTATTTAGTCTTTGTTCATACCTTAAAGGAACAAGTATGGCATTTAGACCAGTTGGCTTTTTAGCATATTCCTTCTTTTCAAAATCACACATTTCTTCTAGAGCATCCATTACGGATAAAGAACTATAAAAACTATTTAAAGAAAAGTTATAGTTTTCCATTGTTTTAATGGCATATACTATATTCCAAATTGGTATGAAAAAGTTAGATAAGGCTTTCTTTTTCATATCAGGCATAACGCTATTAGTAATTTCTGTAAACTTATCAAAATTTATTTTATATCCTTCATCGGCAAGGTCTTTAAATAATTTAAGATCTAATTTTATGACAGAGGAAAAACTGATTCCTACTGTTACTAAGTATAAAAGTACGGCATTTAATATTAATAATTCCATTTACAAAACCTCTCTAGTTCTTTCTTAAGTAGATATTATTCTAACACCATTTAATAATTTTAGCAACTCATCCAAAAAAGTATGTTAATCCTTTTTTAAAATTATACCTTATCATTAGTTAAAATTATACCTCAATATATTGTATAATATATCTCTGAAAGGAGATGTATTTTTTATATGCATAATAAATCATATGCATTAAAACTTGTTCA
>DVJF01000045.1 GCA_018716965.1 Candidatus Caccenecus avistercoris
TACTAAAAGAATTTTATTTGGGTTCCTGTGGTCAAGAAGGAAATTGGAATAAATTAAATACGGATTACATTCAAAAATCATAAGGTTTTAACTTTGACATTTTCCTAAGTTTTTATATTGACATTTACAAAAGTTGTAAATAAGTATATTTTTTCTAGTTTAGTGGGCGTATTTTTTCTTTACTAAACCCGCATAAATACTAGGATTATTCAAAACTGTCCGTAGCTAAGTATATAATCTTTATATCTTCCTTTAACTACATAATATTTTTGTTTCATATTTCATTTCCTCCAAAAAAATTAGCAATTGCCACTCGCCCTACCGGACGTCGCGGCAAAAATGAAGAGTCATTTTGCATCGCATCTCACTACACTCCTCCTTGAAGTGTCACTTTATTCCTTTTAAAGTCATCCGACTTTAAAAGGATCTGTTTTACTACCGCTACCTGTTATAGCGATGGCTGACTTCAGATTAATTACGGGGCGCACACCACTCGCGTTATTCACGCTGCCGTTGTAGAGGGAGCCATTCGACCACACACGGAACACGTTAGCATTGCTGCTGCTGTAATAGCCATACGGAGACATGGTCCAGTAATATTGTCCTGTATATAGGTAATTATTTTGATTACTACCACTCCATGGTATTCCTGCAAACATGGCTTCATCGGCACTTATTAATCCGATTGGATAAGTTAAAGCACCATTTCCAAGTTCAAATTCATCTGTTGTATATATGTCGTTCTTATTACAACTTAAACTTGGACTGCTATTCCTGATTCTTGTATATGGCTGATAATCTGTTGAGCTTGTTCCTCCACCTGTTCCACTACTAACTCTTCTATCGCCACAGAAGCCGGCATTTCCATCGATATATTGTCCATAATTTGTTTCTAAATTGCTTTGATACCAACTATCTAATACATTTTTTATAGTACTAGACTGTTGCAAGCCATGCAATACTCCACTTTGATACATATATCCTACATACATATTATTATTAGCAGAATTATTAAAATCACTAGTTCTTATTTGGGTTCTTGTACCCTTTTCATTCGCACTTGTTCCTTGATAGATCATTCTAATTGACCCATCTCCATTGATCCTTATTATTCTCCACCAGAATCCTGCAAACTGTACCCAGTTATTTGGTTTCCCCGTGTAATAATATGTCGTTTGTCCTGTCCAATCTGTTGTTTGACCTTGTGGTTTACTGGCTGCTAATATAGTGTCACCAGCTGATAATTTTTCATCAAAATACAAATAACATTTTGTACCTTTGGTTGTTAGAGGGGTTACAGTTAGGTTTTGAGTTGTCATGTCAAAGCTTAGGGTTATGTTGTCATCTCTTTCGTTGTTTATAGTACAATAACTTTCTTCAGCATTAAATTCGTAACCACTTGTGGGAATAGTATTTGTTTTTACATACTCTTCTCCTTCTTGGATATAGGCTCCAATTAGATTTAAGTCACTTAGTTCATAGTTAATAGTTCCATTTAATAGGGGAATACTTTGGGTAGTTCTATATTTAGCCCTAGTAAATGTCAGGGTTATACCTATTAGTAAAATTATAATTATACCTCCTATTAAGATATTTCTTTTGGTGTGACTAACTTTCAGTTTTTCGATTTCCATTTTTCTTCTTTTCCTTTCTTTCCTCCGAATATACTACAAATTAAAATAGATTTCATTATGTTCGACAAAAGATGTCAAAACTTCTTATTATGTTATAATTTTATATTAATATATTCTACTATATATTTCTAATATACATTAATATTGAGTGATTGTCAATCATTTTTAGAATTTGCACTATTTATTTTTTTGCGTTATAATACTACTACATTTGGGGGATTATTATGGGTGATAACATAGAAAATGAATATTATCGTTTCAAATATATTTGTAGCTTAAGTGATGAAGATAAAATAGGGAATTTAGATAGTTTATTATCAGAGAAATTAAAAGCGTTAGTTATTGCTAGTCTTGCAAGCGATACTTTAAAAGAACGTTTTTTAGATACACTATCAGGTATTTATGTTAAGTCTTTTGTAATATCTTCTTTTAAAAGTGATGCGGTTAAACTTAAGTATTTAAATAAATTTAATAAGAGTACAAAAGCTTTAGTTATAGCATCTTTTAAAACAGATGAATTAAAAAAGAAGTATTTTTCTTGTGTTTCATCCGATAAAGATAAAGCGGTTATTATTAAAAGCTTTATTAGTGATGAGTATAAATTGTGGGGAATTGATACAATAAAAAAGGAAGAAAATAAAATACCTCTTATTGCTACATTAAAGAGTGTAGAAAATATGACTTTGGCTTTAAGTAAAATAGAGGATTATGCGATTAAGCTTGATATACTAAATAATTTGGATGAAAAAACGAAAATGCTTTTAGTATTACATGTTAATGGTAAGTTTCAAGCTGATGTTTTAGCTAGTATATCTTCCGATAATTTTAAACTTTCTTTTTTAGATACATTATCAAAAGAAAATAAAATGATTGTATTAATTAGTTTGTCTGATATAGCTAAAGAAAGCTATCTAGATACGGATTTAGATTATTTGGATAAGATGGCTTTAGTATATACTTTAAGAAACGTGGAACTTAAAAGTAAATGGATAGCTAAATTAGAGTATCCTATGGACTTTGATTTAGGAATTGATCCTAAGTTACAGTTTGGTTTGGAAATAGAGTGTGAAGGAGCACTATACACTTATTTTTGTAATTTATGGACGGATAAAAGTAGTTATTTGGCAACAATGGACGCTACTCTTATGCAAGGGTTGGAAGTAAAAACACCTCCTATTCATAATACTACTATGGATTTAGAGAATCTTTATTATGTATTTAATGTGCTTAATAAAGCTGGTTTTACTTCTTCAAATAGATGTGGTGGACATATTCACTTTGATAAGAATTATTTAGAAACAAAAGAAGAATATATGGCTTTATTTGAAGTATGGAGTTATGCTGAGGAAATATTCTATTTGATAGGAAATGCCGAAGGGGATGTTCCTAGAGGGTATGTTACTTATTTTACTAAGCCTTTCTTAGATGGGATATTAGATGCTTTAAAAGAAGGCATAGTTTATCAAGATTTAAAAAAGAGTGATGAAGAGTTTATTCAGTGTTTGTCTTTTTGGCAGGAAACAAAAAATAATAGTCTTAATTTTCATCATCAAAATAAGAAACTTAATACGATGGAGTTTAGGGTTTCTAATGGTAGTATGTCTTTTATTACTTGGATGCAAAATATTAAGCTTTTTGGAAGACTTTTGATGATTAGTAAAGTTCTAGGAAATATCCATTTAGAACACGCAACAGAAGATGAGAAAAAACTTTGGAATTTAAAAGAAGGGTTAAAGCAATATATTTCTTTAGATGAAAAATTAGAAATATTATTAGAACTTCTATTTAGTGAGGATGAAAAAGAAGTATATCGAAATAGATATTATGCTAATAGTAGGTTGTTGGAAAAAAATAATTCTTTAGAGAGTTTTGAGTTTTATGGAATTGATATGAGTAGAATTTTAAAGAGATAGTAAAAAACAAATTCCCTTTTTATACAAATAAACTTATTTTGCAAAATATATAAAATACTATAGTTTAGCTAGTGAAATTTATATGTTTCACTAGCTAATTTAGTATATTTCGCCAGTGAATTTACTATAATTGGTTATTTGCTATCTTACGCACCTTCTAGTATAGTGCATCTGGAGGTGAAGAAAATTGAAAAAAGCAATTTATCCCATAACCGATGATATTTGCTTTAAGTATTTGTTTCGAAATAAAAAAATACTTACGGATTTATTAAATTCTTTTTATGAATATATTCATGAAAAGAAAAAAGTTTTAGATTTAAGAGTTAGTACTAATAAAGAAATGATTGGCTCTAATAGACGGAGGAAGGTGTTTTATGGCGATATACTAGTTTATTTGAATACAGATGAGATAGCGTCTATTGAAATGTATAATCGGTTTGGAGATAGAGAATACAAAAAGAGTTTAGCTTATTTAACGAGAATTTATTCTGATCAATTTGAAGAGGGAGAAGATTACTCTAAAGCTAGGAGAGCGATTAGTATTAA
>DVJF01000046.1 GCA_018716965.1 Candidatus Caccenecus avistercoris
ATTAATGTTATAGCTAATCCAGAAACAAGTGTAGTAGATACATTAGAAGCTAAATTCACATTAGATGATAAAACCCTAACAAGTAGTTTATCAAGTAATGTAACAAGTGCCACATACTGTACAACAACAACCAATATATGTGAACCGATTACACCAGCAACAATAACAAGTAATAGTTATACGGTAGAACTAGAAGAAAATGATAATAATCAAATGGTATGTACCAAACTAAATGGAACAAGTAAAGTAATATGTAGTAATGGCTTAGAAGTAAAAACATTATTAGGTGGAGAGTATATCTTAGCAAGTGCCAATCCTCCAACAGGACAGACAACAGATTGGGCAGGAGGAACAACATATTACTACACATGGAATCCAAACAACTGGATACAGTTTGGAACAAATAGTAGCGGACAATCACTATACTGGAGAATCATCCGAGTAAATGGTGATGGAACAATAAGAATAATCTACAACGGACCAACTACAGAAGTCACGAGCGAAACAACTCAAATAAGTGAAAGTTACTTTAATAATGGCGTTTTAGATAATGCCTATGTAGGGTATATGTATCAAAGTGGACAATTGCACGGATTAGAAGAATCAAGTACAATAAAAGGAGTATTAGATAATTGGTATATAAATAATATAGCCGATGAAGCAGACTATATCGATGGAAATGCAGGCTTTTGTGGAGATCGAAGAGTAAGCAGTGGGACCGGAATAGGTAGTACTAGTACAACTTACTATCAACCATATACAAGACTCATTAATAGTAGTTCAAATTTAAGTTGTGAAGATGCAGATATCTATACAACAAGTGGAAGTAGTACAGGAAATAAATCATTACAATATCCAATAGGATTAGTAACAATAGATGAAGTAGTGTTAGCAGGAATTACTTATAATAATGTGAATACAGGAAGTTACCTGTATACAGGACAAGATTACTGGACCATGTCTCCGTCTTTCTATGACAGCTCTGGCAACGGCTATGCTTACGTGTTCGCTGTGAATGACGATGGCTACCCCGACTACCGCTACGTGAATCGCGCGTGGGGTGTGCGCCCAGTAATTAATCTGAAATCTGCTATACCATTAAGTGGTAGTGGAACAACATCTGATCCATTTAAAGTAGTTGGTGCATAATAATTCTTGCCTACGTCGCTTCCTTTACACGTAGGCAGATGTATTATTTTTCTTATAGAGCAATTTTATTGCTCTATATTTTTTCCTTTTGTTCTTGTCTAAATACAAAAAATCATGTATACTTATAATAGGGTGATAAAATATGAAGTTTTATGAAAAGTTATTAATACTAATTGTTTTATTTTTAGGAGTAACAATTGGTACAGCAGCCATTATTGGTGTATATGCTAAAACTGTAGATGATAAAAAAGAAGCTGAAACCCAAGGTAACAGCATTATTCTAGAAAACATTAATCTATTTTAATGACTTCTTTAGCAGCATTCCCATAAGCTCTAATGAGTCCACCAGCACCTAGTTTAATACCACCAAAATATCTTACTACCGCAATTAAGACATAATTAAGATTATTTTTTTGGATGATATTAAGTATAGGCATACCACTGGTTCCAGATGGTTCTTTATCATCAGACTTTTTCATATCTTGATTTATTTTATAAGCATAAGGAATATGTCTAGCTTTCTTATGTTCTTTTTTTAGATTGTTTATTATATCTTTTACTTCTGAAGCATCATCTACTTCGTAATAATAAGCGATAAATTTAGATTTTTTAATTTCTAAAGTATGAGAATTTATTAATTTCATCAAATCACCTAATTTTATTATACTAAAAAATGTAGTATAATAAAAGGGTAGGAGGTTCATTATGTTTAAAGATAAATTATCCTTAATTCCCCATTTACCAGGAAGCTATCAAATGAAAAATAGTGATGGGGTAATTATATATGTAGGAAAAGCCAAAGACTTAAAAAAACGGGTAAATTCTTATTTTAATCGTCCTCAAACTGGTAAGACTGCTAAAATGGTAAGTGAAATAGCTGATTTCTCTTATATTGTTGCTAGTAGTGAATTAGAAGCCTTTCTCTTAGAATTTAATTTAATCAAACAGTATGATCCGAAATACAATATTTTATTAAAAGATGATAAAAGTTATCCTTATATAGAATATATTAGTAAACCATATCCCAAATTACAAGTATCTCGTTATTTAAATATCAGGAAAAAAGATAAAAAAATGCTATTTGGTCCTTATCCCAATGCTTATGCAGCCAGGAAAATAGTTAGTTTAATTAACCGGTTATATCCCCTAAAAAAGTGTGATACTATGCCTAAAAAAGTATGTTTATATTATCATATTGGAGAATGCCTAGGTTACTGTGAAAGACATGTCGATAAAGAAAAATTGCAAGTTATGGAAAACGAGATATTAAGCTTTTTAAGAGGGAATGCTGATGTCTTAAAAAATAAAATACTTGAAAAAATTAATATGTATAGTGAACAACTAAACTTTGAAATGGCCTTAGAACTAAAAAAAGAACTTAATTATATTAGTATTGTGCTAGATAAGCAAAAAATGGAATTACATGATTATGTAAATAGAGATATTATTGGTTACTATTTTAATAAAGGTTATTTAAGTATTCAAATATTATTTTTAAGAAATGGCCGTATGGTCGGTGGACATACAGATATATTCCCCGTAGTAAGTACTCTAGAAGACGAATTAGATACATATATTATGAACTTTTATAGTCGTCATGAAGTACCCAAAGAAATATTATGTCCGAAAGAAGTTAATAGCGAAATATTAAGTGAAATAACTTCTTCTAGTTTTCTTGTTCCTATCAAAGGTAAAAAGAAAAAATTAGTGGATATGGCTCAAGAAAACGCCAAAATTAACTTAGAAAATGAATTAGAAATTATTGTCCGAGATGAAGAAAAAACGGAAAAAGCCAATGATGAATTAAGAGATATTCTAGGTCTTAAAAAATTAGACCGTATTGATTTATTTGATAACTCTAACCTTTTTGGTTCCTTCACCGTAAGTTGTATGGTGGTCTTTAAAAATGGTAGACCCGCTAAAAAAGAATACCGCAAATACAAAATTAGTTTAGATAAAAATGATGATTATCATACTATGCAAGAAGTCATTTACAGAAGATATTACCGTGCTTTAGTTGATAAAACAGAACTTCCGGATTTAATAATTGTCGATGGTGGTATTAATCAAATGAATGCTTGTATGGAAATTTTAAATAGTTTGAATCTTTCTATTCGTGTTTGTGGTCTAAGAAAAAATGATAAACACAGAACTAATGATTTAATTGATTCTGTAGGTTATAAAACAGTGGAAATCGATAAATCTAGTCCGGTATTCCATTATTTAACCAGAATGCAAGATGAAGTCCATCGTTATACGATAAGTTATCATAGAACTATTCGTAGCAAAGGAGCTATTTCTAGTGTTCTAGATAATATAGAAGGAATTGGTACTAAAAGGAAGAAAGAGTTAATTAAAACATTTGGAAGTATTTCCAAAATTGAAAATGCTAGTATTGAAGAACTATCTAAAATCATTCCGGAAGCAACTGCCATTCGTTTGCAAGAATATTTAAAAGAAAAAGATGAAGAGAAAAAGAATAAGTAGGTGTTGTAATGCAGAAGTTAATCGAATTAAAAAAAGATGAAGAAATATTAGTATCCAGTAAACCTGGAAAATATCTAAAACCAGACTATGTCTATATTCCTGTTAAAAAAGAAGATAAATTACTTGTAAAGCCTAATGAAAAAGTTAAAATTGGTAGCAATATTACGACTTCAAGTATTAGTCCTATCTCTGGTGTGGTAAGAAGTCTAAAGAAAATGATGTCTTTTAATAATGCCCTATATTATTTAGAAATCGAAAATGATTTTGAAGAACAAAGAGTAAAAGAAGGGGCAAAGAAAAGAAAATTTTCGAAAGAAGAAGTATTTGAAGTGTTATCCGGAAAATTAAAAGACAAAAAAAACTTAGTATTAAATGCGATTGATGATGAATTATATGTCGTAACCGAAAACTTTTATTTATTTTTGTATTATGATGTTTTCTTAGAATTATTAGATGATTTAGATAGTATGTTTCATTTAGAACATATAATCGTATGTGTAAGTGCTAGTAGTAGTGAAAATATTAGTAATCTAATGAGTGATTTAGGAATGTATCCTCACATTGAACTAAAAATGGTTCCAAGTCTATATTTACTCGGAAAAACTGAATTTCTTTTATCTTACTTAGGTATGGATGAAAAAAATACGGTTGTTATAAAAGCTAGTAGATTTTATGATGCTTATAACACTTTAAAAAGAGGTAGGTGTCCAAGTGATAAACTATTTACCATCAGTGGGAATGCTATTAAAAATCCTATGGTTATTCAAAGTAAAATAGGAGTATTATTAAAAGATATTATCAAAGAATTAATAGAATTTAAAGAAAAAGATTTTTTATTTATCGCTGGTGGCTTAATGCAAGGAAAAATAATAGATATAGATAATTTTGTAATTACCCATTCTTTAAATAGCATTCTAATTATGAAAAAAGAAGAAGTAAGAGAGAGTTTAAGTTGTCTAAAATGTGGGGCTTGTCATGATATTTGCCCGAAAGGCTTATATCCAAATTTATTTAGTGATCCCGTCTATTTTGAACAAAAGAAAAATATATGTCTAAAATGTGGCTTATGTTCATATATTTGTCCTGTATATATTAATTTTAATAAGTATTGGAAAGGAGAAAATAATGAATAGTATTCCTTATGTGCATTATTCCAAAGATAAAAATAGTCTACTTAAAACATATTATATAGCTTTAATTCCTCTTATTTTATTTAGTTTCTATAAAAACGGCATAATGCTTTATCAAAATAGTTTTATTTCTTTTCTTGATCTGTTAATTCCCCTATATTTTTATTTAATAAGTATAGGAATAGGCTTTTTAGTATCTTATTTAAATAAAGAAAATAAATGGGAATATATCCTTTATAGCTTAATTATCGCTTGTTCTATATCCATTAATACCAATAAAATAGTGTATCCAATAGTATTATTTATTGCTTTATTTACTACTAGTTATCTGGCTAAAAAAAGAGATTTTAACTTTTTAGCTGCTTCCAGAGTGATAATTATTTTAGCTTTATTAATGGGTACATATTCTTATTTAAATGTTGCTGAAAAATTAAATGCTTTTAACTATGATATATTTGATTTATTTTGGGGATATGAAATAAGTGGTCTAGCTACTAGTAGTTTATTTTTCTTATGTATAAGTACAATTATTTTGTTTACCAATCGTTTTTACAAAAAAATAATACCCTTAATGGCTAGTTTATCTTTCCTTTTAATATTTTTAATTCTTTATTTTATAACGAAAGATACTAGTTTCTTGTCAAGTTTATTAAATGGTAGTATCTACTTTGGTTTTCTTTTTGTTGCATCTGACTTAACGCATAGTCCAAATACGAAAACTGGAATGATGATTTATGGCTTATTAATAGGAGTAGTAACAGCTATTTTAGGAATATTTCTTCCTATCTATGAAATTAGTTACATAAGTATTTTGTTAGTTAGTTTCTTAATTCCTTTAATTGACAAAATTATTGTAAAAAAATTCATAAAATGACAAAATAAGTATTTACTTTTAGAAAATTTTTTGGTATAGTATATACGTAAAGGGAAGGAATGAACCACTTAACTTTACACACCTGACTAATTTTTTACGAAATTAGTCTTTTTCTTTGGAAAAAGTATTTACAATAAATTACCTTTATGTTATAGTAAAACCATTCACTCGTAAAAATTCTTATTCTCGGGATAAGTAGGTATTTTTACGAGTTTTTCTTTTGATCTAGAAAAGGATTAAGATGAAAAAAATAATAATGTGTTTATTATGTATTTTAGCCTTTATAATAGGCCAAAATACGGTTCAAGCTGAACAAGCTTATATTTCTTTAGGAGCTGAAATTCCCGGTATACGTCTTTATCTAAAAACACCTACGGTAGAAAAATATAAAAAGATGTATCAAATTATTAATGAAACAACCAATGAACTAGTCTATTGTGTAGAACCAGGCGTTACTCTAAAAGATGGTTATTTTGAAGCATATCAATCCCTAGATTTCTTTGATATTGATTTAACTAGCGAACAGTGGAATTATGCCCGTACAATAGCCTACTACGGGTATGGCTATCAAGAGAGAACCGATATTAAATGGTATGCTGCCACCCAATTTTTAATCTGGGAATATTTATTAGATGGCATTGGTGAAATTTATTTTGTAGATAGTAGTAATAACAAAACGGATACTCTATCCCAAGAAATGACTGCGATAAAAGAAGATGTAGCAGCTCATATGATTATTCCTTCTTTCTTAGAAAATGCAACACCCATTGAAGTAGAACTAGGAGATACTCTAACTTTTACTGATACCAATAATGTTTTAAGTGGTTTTAATATTGATAAATATAACTTAAATTATCAAGTAAACAATAATGAACTAACCGTTAATTTTGATACTCCCGGAACCCAAATGCTCTTTTTTAATAAAATTCCTAATATAAAAAGCCTTCCTAAAATATATTATAATCCCAATAGCCAAACCGTAATTAATTGTGGCAAAATAGCATATCCCGCAGGGTCCCTCGAGTTTCACGTTGATTTTCCAACCCTTAAGTTAGTAAAGAAAAGTACGGAAGAATCATTATTATCTTTAAAGGAAGCAAAGTATGGCCTTTATTATCCAGATGGTTCACTATATACAGAATTAATAACAGATGAAGAGGGTATTGCTTATTTAGAAGAAATTTATCCAGGAGAATATTATTTACAAGAATTAGAAGCACCATATGGCTATAAACTAAATCCCGAAAAAATCTATTTTGAAGTAACCGATAAAGATGTTACTTTAGAAGTTGAAGATGAATTAATTAAAAAAGAAATTGTCATTGAAAAATATTTAGAAGAAATAGATGGTGAGTTAGAATTAGAGAAAAATGCTAGTTTTGATGTCTTAGATTATGAAACCGGGAAATTGATAAGAAGTTTTACAACGAATGAATATGGCAAATTTTCTTTAATGCTTCCTTATGGTAAATATTTGCTCAAACAAACTGCATCTACTATTGGATATAATCTATCAGAAGATATCATATTTACGATTACGTTAGATAGTAAAGACTCATCCAATTTAATAATCAAAAACCCTCAAATAAAAGGTTCCTTACTTATTGAAAAGAAAGATAGTGATACCAAAGAGCTTATTACTGAAGAAGCAGAATTTCAAATTTATAATGTGGATACCAAAGAGTATTTAAAAATAGATGGCATAGATATTTTTAAAACCAAAGATGGCAAACTTATACTCGAAAATATACCATATGGTTCATATGAACTAATAGAGCTAACACCTCCCAAAAATTATCAAAAAACTGAAGAGAGAATATCTTTTCAAATTACCGAAGAGCAAGAAGTAATTACGCTAGAAGTACTAAATAAATTACAAAATGGTTCTTTAGAAATTATAAAAGTAGATGATGAAACCTTAAAACCTATTCCGGGAGTTTTGTTTGGCTTATATGATCAAGACAAAAATTTAATAGAAGAGTATTATACCAATGAAGAAGGAAAAATCACTATTGAAAACTTATTAGAAGGGTTATACTATATTAAAGAACTTAATACCGTAGATGATTATGAGCTATTAGAAGGGTTTATGGAAGTTCAAATTAAAAATAATATTTTAAATAGTGTGCTTGTAACGAATCGCCTGAAGGTAGAAGTACCTATTACTGGAACCAATGAATTTTTCTTGAGCATACTTTTCTCTAGCATCTGCCTGCTTTTAGGAGCTTATCTTTGCAATCATGATTAAATGGAAATTTTTAGGAGCCTGCATTATTTTAGTAAGCATCATCATTCCCTTAAGTACCTTTGCTATGTATAAAATAGAAGAGGGAAATTATGCAGTAATTCTAGAAGACCATCTAGAAGAAGATAATTACTTTGCCATCTTAGAAATCGAGGATATTGCCTTAAAAAGAGAACTTTATGAAATAAATAGTGAAGAGAATAATGTAAATAAAAATATTTTAGTTCATAAAAAAAGTATTTTTCCGGGTCAAAAAATAAGCCATATAATTTTAGCGGCTCACTCCGGAAATGGCAAGAATGCCTATTTCAAAGATTTATATAAACTAGAACTAAAAGATGAAATAAAACTTTATTATAATGATTATATTTGGACTTATGAAATTGAAGATATTGAATATCAAGAGAAAACTGGTATTTTATATTTACAAGAAGAAGAAATGGATATGATAACTTTAATTACCTGTACCAAAAATGATTCTACTACTCAAACAATTTATTATGGAATTTTAAAAAATAAAGAAAAAATAGCTAAAAATAGTTAAAAAATGCAAAAAAATTAAAAAATTTGCATTTTTTTAAAGGATTTTTAGGGGGTTCGGGTAATAAATATATTTAGAAGTGCAAATTAGAGGGGTGATGATATGGTAACAGATAACGAAATTGAACAAATTCGAAAGAGTGCCAATATCATTGATATCATTTCCAGTTATATTCCACTTACTCAAAAAGGTAAAAACTATTTTGGAGTATGTCCTTTTCATGAAGACCATTCTCCAAGTATGAGTGTTTCTGAAGAAAAGCAAATTTATAAATGCTTTTCTTGTGGAGCAGCTGGAAACGTTTTTACTTTTGTAAGCGAATACGAAAATGTTAAATTTTTAGAAGCTGTAAAAATTGTCGCAGATAAATGTGGTATACCTTTTCATGGGACTATAACGAAAGAAAGACCTAAGGTAAATAAGGAAGAATATGAAATTATGTCTCTAGCTTTGAAATTCTACCAAAATAATCTTCAAAGTACGGAAGGGAAGGCAGCTAAAGAATATCTAAAGAAAAGAGCTTTAGATGAAACCGTTATAAAAGAATTTGATTTAGGTTTAGCCTTAGGCGGTAATGTTTCTTTAAATAAACTATTATTAAGTAAAAAATATAGTACAGATACATTAATAAAATTAGGCCTTGTTAATGAACATGATGGCTATATAAATGATATTTTTAAATATCGAGTTATGTTTCCTATTCATGATTTAGATGGTAATGTAGTTGGCTTTACTGGTCGTATTTATGAAAATAACGATCAAGCCAAATATATCAATTCCAAAGAATCCGTAATTTTTAAAAAAGGACAAATATTATTTAATTATCACCGAGCAAAATCAGAAATCAAAAGAAAAAAAGAAGTTATTTTAGTAGAAGGAAACATGGACGCTATTAGAATGTATTCATCTGGCATTAAAAATGTTTTAGCTCTAATGGGAACTAGCTTAACCAAAGAACAAGTATCGATTATCAAAAGCTTAAGAGCAAATATCATTTTAATGTTTGATAATGATAATGCTGGAGAAATAGCTACTTATCAAAATGGAACCATTTTAGAAGAAGCAGGCTTAAATCCTCAAATAGTAAGAATTAGTGGCCCCAAGGATCCCGATGAATATATCATAAAAAATGGTGCTCATGCCTTAATGGAAAATATTCGCAGTCCTATTTCTTTCTTAGACTTTAAGGTCAAGTATTTTAAGAAAGATAAAGATTTAAGCAAGGTAGATGATTTAGCTAGTTATATCAAAGAAATTATTAAAGATTTAAAAAATTTACCAGATGAATTAACTCGCGAATTAACATTAAAGCGAATTAGTGAAGACTATGATGTATCTCTAGATTTACTTCATAGTGAATTAGCTAAATTAAATGTCAAAAAAACTAATGAATCTCCACCAAAAAAACTTGCCAAAATGAAATTTTCGAAGTATGATAAGGCATGTCAAAACATTCTTTACTTCATGATGAATGATGGTAAGTTTGTGGAAAAATTTAAAAAAGAATTAGGATATTTTGACGAAAAAAAATATCGCAGTTTAGCGAATGAGATTATTTACTTCTATGAGACAAACAAAAATATTGAATTAAGTTCTTTTATTTCTTTTATTAGTACAAAAGATTACATAGTTGACGATGCAATGGAAATAATAAAAGGGAATAAAGCCATTGATTTAGAAATGAATGCTTTTGAGGAATTTATTAATGTTGCAAAAAATGAAATGGTAAAGCTAGAAATAAAGGATTTAAAAAATAAAATTGCCAATTCTATGGATGTGAGTGAAGAATTAGAATTAGCGCAAAAATTATTAAATTTAAAAAAAGGATGTGTAGGTAATGAAAAATAATGAAGAAGAGACTAAAACAGTGCAAAAAATTGTCGAAATTAAATCTTTAGATGACCGTATAAATGATTTAATTGAAATGGGAAAAGAAAAGAAGTATGTTACTTTCGAGCAAATTGTAGAAAGCTTAAAAGGATTAGATGTAGATAATGATTCATTAGATAAAATTTATAATGAATTAATGGAAAATGACATTCAAGTTATCGCTGAAGGAGAAGAAGAGGAAACAGATATTGATGGCGTTCCTAAAAACTTAGAAGAGCCTGTTCTTTTAGATGATAGCGAAATAACCAAAGATATCAATATTAATGATCCAGTTCGTATGTATTTAAAAGAAATTGGACGTATTAGCTTGTTATCTCCTGAAGAAGAATTAGAGTTAAGTGAGAAAGTAGCAGCAGGGGATGAAGAAGCTAAAAATAAACTAGCAGAATCCAATCTTCGTCTAGTTGTTAGTATTGCCAAAAGATATGTCGGAAGAGGTCTATTATTCCTTGATTTAATTCAAGAAGGAAATATTGGCTTAATGAAAGCTGTTGATAAATTTGATTGTGATAAAGGATATAAATTTTCTACTTATGCTACATGGTGGATCAGACAAGCGATAACTAGAGCTCTAGCAGATCAAGCAAGAACTATCCGTGTTCCAGTTCACATGGTAGAAACAATTAATAAAATGAGTCGTATCCAACGTCAATTAACTCTTGAATTAAATCGTGAACCTAGCGAAGAAGAACTTGCTAAAAAAATGGGTATTAGTATTGATAAAGTACGAGAAGTAATAAAAATTAGTCAAGAACCAGTATCACTAGAAACGCCTATTGGGGAAGAAGATGACTCTCATCTTGGTGATTTCATTAAAGATGAATCAAGCATGTCTCCAGAAGAATATGCTACTAATGAAATATTAAAAGAAGAAATCAAAAGTGTTTTAATGACTTTACAAGTAAGAGAGCAAGAAGTATTAGAACTTCGTTTTGGCCTTATTGATGGAACTTGCCATACTCTAGAAGAAGTTGGTAAGAAGTTCAATGTTACCAGAGAGCGTATTCGTCAAATTGAAGCCAAAGCTTTAAGAAAATTACGTCATCCATCTCGTGCTAAAAAGTTAAAGGATTTTTTATCTGACTAATGATCAATAAAAAATTAAAAGCTATAGCATCTTTCATAAATAAACATGATACAGTTATAGATATTGGCTGTGATCATGCGTATTTAGCTATCTATTTAAAAGAAAATAAACTATGTAAAAATGTTTATGCTAGTGATATAAACCAAAATGCTTTAAATATTGCTAAAACTAATATCCAAGAGCATAATCTAGATATTGAAACTATTTTATCAGATGGCTTTAAAAGTATTCATAATCCAAGTATTGATACAGCTGTTATTTCTGGTATGGGAACAAATAGCATTTTAGATATTATTCGTTATGCTCCTCAAAATATTAATAAATATATTTTATGTAGCCATAACAATTTAGATATCTTACGAAAGAAATTATATGAACATAAGTTATATATAGAAAGTGAAATAGCCATATATGAGCATAAGAAATACTATGTAATTATGTTAGTTACGAAAAACTATCAAAAAGAAAATAGAATATCTTTAAAGTATGGCCGTAGTAATAATAAAGAATACTTAACTTATCTTTTAGAAAAAGAACAAGAAGTTTTAAAACATATTCCTAAAAGAAAAATTAAAAAGAGATTAAAGCATTTAAAAAATACTTGGGATTTGAGAAAACTTATAAAAAGAAGCGAGGAGCATTAGAAGAAGAAATATCTTTAATAGGAGCCTCTTCTTTTTTTATAGAAACATTATTACTATTATTAGAAGAAGTAGTTTTATTATTACTTTTTCCTATATCTTTTAAAGCTCCTAATATAGTTTTAGCATTATTTATCATTGGTTTAGCTTCTTTATAAATCGGAATAACTTGATTAGCAACATTAAGTGTTTTTGATATGCCAGATAATACTTTAGTAAAGTTAAGTCCTGTTCCATAAGGATTTCCAAACATAATAACCACCTACTATAGTATATGTGAAAATTCTCGGGAAATTCTTTAATCATTAATCATATTTTTATTGTATTATAATCTAAAGTTTGATATAATCAATTTGTAAGCATTAGGTTAGCAAACCAATGCCTATTTGTTGGAGACATTGATCGCTAAGGTCAATGTTATTTTTTTCTTTATTCTTGGCAAAATTACTTTTAACCGAACCTTCATTTTCTTCCACCTCGTTTCTAACAACCACCCCCTAGGAGTAAAGAAGTAGACAATAGTATGGAAAAGAATAAAGGCATACATTGCACCTAATGTTCAAGTTACTATTATGAAGTATCAAGCCTAAAAAAGCAAGAAAAACCGTTCGACAAAATTCGAGGTATATTTTCGACACAGAAAAAAATCCTAAATATAGTTATTTCAAATATTTAGGATTATTTATTTTGCCTAAAAGATAGTCAGCACTAATATTATATTTAGTGCATATTGTATATAAAAATGGAGTAGCAATAATATTTCTACCACGTTCATAATTTGCTAGAGCTGAACGAGCCATATTTAATATTTTAGCAAGCTTTTCTTGTGTTAATTTATTTTCTTTACGAAACTCTTTTAATCTTTCTCCAACTTTTATAGCATCTATTTCACAGTTGCTACTTTTATAATTAAGTTTATCATTTAACCCAAACAAATAATCAATCGAAACATCAAAATAATTAGCTAATGTATTTAAATGTTTAATAGGGATGATTTCATACTCTGTTTCATATTGATTATATAAGCCCTTATATATATTTAAAATCTTGGCAATTTCATATTGTTTTAACTCGCTATTTTCTCTAAGCTCCATTAATCTTTTACTATAAATCATAATATTATCACCAAAATAATTTTCTCATGGTTTACTATTCCAAAAAAATATATCCCGAAATAGAAACATTTTTCTTGACTTTTCGTCTAGCTCAATTTATAATTTAACTATAAGGTGGAAAATTCATTATAAGATATTATTATGTTGTTTTAAGTGAAGTTCTACTTATGGTAAAGGAAGAGTAGGAAATGAAAAAGGTATTAGAGAAATTAAAAAATAAGAAAGTACTTGCACTATATTTAGTAGGAGTATTACTACTATCTACAGGACTTTCTTATGCGTTTTTTGTTGCAACATCAAACACTACAGGTAATGGTAGTATAAGTAGTGTGGATACAGCAACAGTAACATCTGAAGGAATTGCTGGAGATGGAAATATTAGTTTTAGTGAGAGTGATATATATCCCGGACATACAGCCATAGCTAGTATAAAAGTAACAGGAACAGGAGAAAATACTCCATTGTTATATAATGTAATATTTGAAGGAACTAATACATTTACTACACCAATCAATTATACAATCTATAAAGTAGATAGTAATATAGATGTAAGTTATAGTTGTACTCCAAAAACAGGAGTAGTGAGTGGAGCTATGATGTATTATGAAGAATGTAGTGGTAATAATATAACTAGTTTAGGTAGTGCCATAAAAACAGGAACAATAAGTAATGGAAAAACAATATTACTAGATAATGATGTAATAGTGACTTCACCTGAAGGAACCATAACTTATTATTATGTGGTAATAGAATATCCCAATCAAGCAAATGAACAAAATAGTGATTTAGGAAGTACATTAAGTGGAACAATTAAAGTAGAAAGTAATGGAGAATATCCAACCCCAAGTGTTATGTTTGTAGGTAATACTACAGCCGGATCCAATGGCTGGTATAAAAGTGCTAGTGTAATTAGTAATATAACTAGTTATACAGAAGATTACCAAGTCCAGTATTGTACGACTACAAGTGATACTTGTACCCCAAATACAACACCAACCTTAAGTGATAACTCATTCACTGTTAATTTAGATAATAACTCCAGTGAACAAAAAGTATGTGTAAGAATTACTGATAGTTATAACCAAGTTGGTGAAGGATGTAGTTTAGGTTATAAAGTAGATGGAGAAAACCCAACAGTAACTATCACAAATGAAACTGTAGATAAAACAAGTATAAGTATCACAGTAAACGGAAGCGATAGTTATAGTGGAATCAATCAATATAAATTCAGTAGTGATAATGGAAATAGTTATGAAACAGTAAATACCAGTGAAGCTAGTTACACATATACCTTCAATAACTTAGAAAGTGGAACAGCGTATCCAATAAAAGTACAAGTAATAGATGAAGCAGGAAATATAGGAGAAGTTAGTCAAGAGATAAGTACAGAGTCAGATGGAGGAGGAGCATACATATTAGCAAGTGAGAATGCTCCAACAAGTAGTACAACGGATTGGACAGGAGGAATAAGTTACTACTATACAGGAAATCCAAATAATTGGGTACAGTTCGGAGGATTCTATTGGCGGATCATCCGAATTAATGGAGACGGAAGTATAAGAATGATCTATCAAGGAACGAGTGCGAATGAAACAGGAGAAGGAACACAGATAGGGTATAGTGCCTTCAATGATTCGTATGATAATAACATGTATGTAGGGTATATGTACACAAGTGGCCAGGTACATGGATCAGGCACAAGTAGTGACATTAAACGAGTATTAGATGAGTGGTATAGTAATAATTTAGCAACTAACTATGGACAATACATTGATGGAAATGCAGGATTTTGCGGTGATCGTACACCATATACTAACACATCAGGAACAACAAGTGGTGGAGGAACAGGAACAACAAGCACTTATTATGGAGGCTATATAAGACTAATAACTAATAATAATCCAAGTTTACAATGTGATAGCCAAGATATATATACAACAAGTGGAAGTAGTATAGGAAATGGAGCTTTAACCAATCCGATAGGATTATTAATAGCAGATGAATTTTCATTAGCCGGAGGAAGCGATAGTTACCTATACACAGAACTAGTCTATTGGACTATAACTCCGTATAACTTTAACAGAACAGTTGTTCACCACGGTGCTTTCGTGTTCACTGTGATGTATAGTTCTCTCGACAACAGCCGTCTCGATTACGGATATGGCGTCCGACCAGTTATAAATCTCCGTGCCGATGTAAAGTTATCCGGTTCCGGAACGAGTACTGATCCATTCAAAGTAGTCGGAGCTAGTTAATCTTGCCTATGTTGCCCAATTATTCCTTTACACATAGGCAAGAATATATTTAAGTAGAGTTTTTCTCTACTTTTGTTTTTTAGTAGAACTATTATTAATTTTATGATATAATTTTTTTAGAGTAGGGAAGATATATGAAAATATTAATAGCACCTTTTACATTTATTATTAGTTTTATTAAGCATTTCTTCATTGGCTTAAAGTTCGTTTTCTTTGATGCTTGGTATAATATAATAAAATATCATACAGATAAAAAGAAATTCAAAAAAATGGAACAGTCTAACATTAAAGAAGAAAGACAAATAGATAGACCAATTAGTCAAGCAGAAGAAAGAGAAGAGCAAGTTGTATTAAGTCTAGATGAACGAAATAGAATTGCTAGGGAAAAACATGCTTTAATGGAAGAAATGCAAAAAGAAATAAATTCTCGTAAAGTTAGTAAAGATTATTATAACTATTATGGAACAGACAAGAGTGGTCGTAAGATAAAAGGCATGATGAGTGCTACCAATAAAATGACTTTGCATAACTTTTTAGCTAGTGATGGCATTGATGTTTATCAAATTAAAAAAGCGGGAATGGCCAATTTCTTAAAAAAGATTGGTTTAGAGCAAGATAAAGAAATGTCTCATAAAGATTTAATATTTTGGTTAACCCAAGTTTGTACCTACCTAAAAGCAGGTCTTACTCTAAATGATACAATTCATATTATGAAAGAGCAAGCTAAAAATGATAAGAAGAAAAAAAGATTATATGAAGCTATATCTTATGAATTAACGCTTGGTGAAAGCTTTAGCACAGCCCTAGAAAATCAAGGAAAAGTCTTTCCACCACTATTAATAAACATGATTAAAAGTGCCGAAGCAACCGGAGAAATTATTAAAACTTTAGATGATATGGCAAGTTATTATACCGAAATTGATAAAACAAGAAAAGAAATGATCAGTGCTATTATTTATCCTACCATTCTTTTAGTTTTTGCCATAGCTATTCTAACATTCATTATGATATATGTCATACCCGAGTTTATTCGCATTTACGATCAAGCAGGTATTACTGTTAGTGGATTTACTTTAACTATTATTAATTTAAGTAAATATATAACATCCCATTTAGATATTATTTTGATTATTGCTCTAATCGTTATTCTATCTTTACTATTTTTATATAAGAAAAGTAAAGGAATAAGAAGAGCTATTCAAAGTTTTGGTATGCATATCCCATTCTTTGGGAAAATTATTATTTATCATGAATTAACGATATTTACGAAAACTTTTGCGAGTTTACTTCGTAATAGTGTTTATATTACTAGTAGTATGGAAATCTTATCGAATATAACAAATAATGAAGTATATAAAGATATTATGATGGAAACAATTAGTAATATTGCAAGAGGCGAGAAAATTAGCAAATCTTTCTATCATAAATGGTGTGTACCAGATGTTGCTTACTACATGATTGTAACCGGAGAAGCAACAGGCGAGCTTTCTTTAATGATGGAGAAAGTGGCTAGCTATTTTAATGATTTACATAAATCTCGTGTTACAAATTTAAAAAGTTTTTTAGAACCAATTATGATTGTTATTTTAGCTTTAATAGTGGGGGTAGTAATACTAGCGGTAGTTATACCAATGTTTAGTTTATATGGACAAATAGGATAGGTGATTGGATGATTATTATTGTATTATTTATAATAGGTTTCCTCTTAGGTTTAGGATATGCTTTTATTGGAGAAAAGCTTCCCTTATTAGTTCCCGAAGTAATTCCTAAAGAAGAGAACTCTTGGATATTTAATCTTTTCATGGGAGTCGTAAATGCTTTAGTCCTTTTAGTGAGTTACTACTATTTTGGACTTAGCTATGAGTTTTTTGCTTCTTTAATTATTGCTGGCCTAGTTTTAATTATCTTCATAAGTGATTTTAAATATATGATAATTCTAGATAGTCCCCTAATTGTATCGGGAGTATTAATACTTATTTTAAGAGCTTATTTTAATGGCTTTAAAGATGCTGGATTACATTTACTTTGGGGAACTATTTTATTTTTAGTAATGCTTTTAATTGGCTTTATTGGTAAAAAAATATTTAAAAAAGAAGCACTAGGTGGAGGCGATATCAAGTTAGCGGGTATTATCGGTCTAATTCTAGGTTTAAAACTAGGTTTAGTATCTATTATCTTATCAAGCTTACTAGCTCTACCTTATGCGATTGCTAGTGTTCTCTTAAATAAAGATAGCGAGGTACCCTTTGGTCCCTTCTTAATAGCAAGTATGGCTATTGTCTTCATCTTTGCTGATAAATTTCTAAACTTAATTGCCTTTTTAACTTAATAGTAGTATAATAGCCCCAAGTAATGGGGTTTTTAAATGAAAGAATATTTGGATTATCAAGGGTTATTTCAAAATATGCCTAAAAAAGATTTAGAATGGCTATTATGTAAATTACGAGATTATAAAATAAAAAGACGTTCGACATTAAATATAGATAAAAAAATTAGTTTTGGAATAGAGTTAGAATTTTGTGATATTCTTCTTCTTTATGTTGAAAAAAGATTAAAGGAGAATGAAAGATTAAAAGATTGGCTTAGTGTATATGATAAAAGTTGCAGTTATAAGGCTGATAACTACATTATTGGTGGGGAAGTAGATACAGGTATTTTACATGATACCAAAGAAGAATGGGAAACTCTAAGAGAAGCCTTAACTATTTTAAAAGAGTTAAAAGCTCATATCACAGATAAAAATGGTTTACATGTTCATGTTGGCTCTCAAATATTTGGTTATGATATAAATAATGTAATTCGTTTTATAAAAGTATGGTGTATTTTTGAACATGTCATTTTTCGTTTTGGATATGGTCAAAGTAAATATGGCAGATCAAGAATTTTATCATTCGCTCATCCTCTAGCTCAAGAAGTAACCTTAAAATACCAGTTTATGCCCTATATGCTAGACTATTTAGAAGAACCAGAGTTTCTGCATTATGATAAAACCTATGCCCTAAATTTTTCTAATTATCACAATTTAACAGAGGAAGAAGAAAGAAACAATACGATAGAAATACGTTGTGCGAATGGTTCCCTAAGTATGTCCACTATTCAAAATACCGTGAATTTTTATTTAAAACTCATGCAATATGTAACAAGCACTACTTATGATGAAGAATTGATTAATAAGACATTTAAGAAATTAAAACCCAAAGATTTTGACAGCTATAGCAAGCCTTATATTAAAGATGCTTTACTTCTTTGTGATTTAATTTTTGATAATAATTTAGATAAAATTAATTTTCTCAAACAATATATCAAAAAAGATGATCCTATTTTTGTAAGATAAGCTTGTAAAATAAAGGAATTTACGTTATAATAATATCGTTTGAAAGGAATGTATTATATGAAAAACACAAAAGAAATTACAATTACCGTTGGTGGTGAAGATTGGCAAAAAGCCCTTGATAAAGCTTATAAAAAAAGAGTTAAAGAAGTTAATATTGATGGCTTTAGAAAAGGTGCTGCTCCAAAAGAAATTTATATTAAAAATTTTGGTTTAGAATCTCTATTTATGGATGCTGTTGATTTTGTTATGGATGATGCTTACGCTAAAGCCTTAGAAGAAGCTAAAACTCTTCCAGTAGTAGAACCTAAACTAGATGTTAAGGAAATTAATGAAAATCAAGTAACCTTTACTTTTACAATTATTTCAAAACCAGAAGTAACTTTAGGGGAATACAAAAAAATGGGCTTAAAGAAAGAAAAAGCCAAAGTATCAAAAGATGAAATTGATGCAGAAGTAAAAAGAATTCGTGATCAATTTGCCGAAATCGCTCCTAAAGAAAATGGCAAAGTAGAAGTTGGAAATACCGCTGTTATTGATTTTGAAGGCTTTGTAGATGGTAAATCTCTAGAAGGTGGTAAGGGTGAAAATTATCCTTTAGAAATTGGTTCTCATACCTTCATTCCTGGCTTTGAAGAAGGAATAGTTGGCATGAGTATTGGTGAGGCCAAAGAATTAAATTTAAAATTTCCTGATGATTATGTCGCTGACTTAAAAGGCAAAGAAGTTAAATTTAATGTTACGGTAAGAGAAATCAAGGAACGTATTATTCCGGAATTAAATGAAGATTTCTATCAAGACTTAGGTTATGATAATATTAAAACTGAAGAAGAGTTCTTGAGGGAAGTAGAAAAAGTATTATTAGACCGTAAGAATGCTGAAATTGAAGATGAATTTGTAGAAGCATGCTTAGATAAAGCAAGTAGCAACATGAAAGTAGAAATTAATCCTGAAATTATTGATGATGAAGTTCATCGTATGATTCATCAATTTGAAGATCAACTAAAAATGCAAGGCATTAAGATGGATGATTATATGAAAATTACTGGCGTAACTCATGAAAAATTACATGAGCAAATGGAACCAGAAGCAACTAAGAGAGTAAAATATCGTTATTTACTAGAAGCTATCGCGGATGCTGAAAAAGTTGATTTCACAGACGAAGAAGTTCAAGCTAGATCAAAAGAAATGGCTGAAAACTATGGAATTACGGAAGAAGAATTATTAAAAGCATATGGTTCATTAGATATCGTAAAATATGATATGAGAATGCATCGTGCTATTGAAATATTAAAAGAAAATAATTAATAAAGAGCCTATTCTTAACATTAGAATAGGTTTTTTCTTAGAATAAAAAAATAAATTATTCTTTCGCTATATAGACTAGTTTTATCTTTTGAAAATTCCTTCTTCATGATATAATAATAAAGAAAGAAAGTGATGATAATGCCAAATATAAAATATTTAGTGAAAAGAGCTCTTAAAATGGATTACAAAACCATGTTAAATAAAATAAATAGCATTCATAAAAAAACGGGAAAAAGTAGGATAAATATTTTTAATGATATGCGTAAATGTGCTGTTAAATATGGAGCTGGTTATGCCGATTATGATTTATTTGAAATGTATAATTTAACCGATGAAGAAAGAGATACTTATATAACAAGAGGAAGAAATAACGACTTAGTTAAAAAATATAATAACCCAGAGTTTAATCATGTATTCCGCAATAAAACCGAATTTAATACTCTTTTTAAAGATTTCATTAAAAGAGATTTTATTGAAGTAAATAAAAGCTCTAAAGAAGATGTTTTAAAGTTTATGAAGAAACATCCTATATTTATGGCTAAACCAGTTATTGGAACCTGTGGGAAAGGTATCGAGAAAATAGATACAAAAAATTATCAATCTTTAGAAGAGATATATGCTTATTTAACAGGGGAAGACCGAAATTATGAACTAGAAGAATTAATTATTCAAGATGATACAGTATCAAAAATTTATCCCGGTTCTATAAATACTGTCCGTATAGTAACAATTGTCGATGATGATGGAACCCCACATATTATTTGTGCCTATTTTCGGATTGGCAATGGTAAATATGTCGACAATTTTAACAGTGGTGGCATGGTAGCGCCCGTTAATGAAGAAACCGGAGAAGTTATGGACAAAGCCATTGATAAAAAGAAAAACTTATATGCTTATCATCCAGCAACAAATGCCCAAATTAAAGGATTCATTTTCCCTGATTGGGATAAAGCCTTAAAACTTGTTAAGGAAGCATCAAAAGTAGTAAAAGAAATGCGTTACATTGGTTGGGATGTCTGTTTTTCTAACAAAGGACCTATTTTAGTCGAAGGAAATGAATACCCCGGTCATGATATTTACCAACTTCCCGAACATACTCACGACCACTATGGAATATGGCCAAAATTCACCAAAGCTTTCAAAAAATAGTTTTGGTATTTTTTGGTGTATATTTTGTGCAAATTAAGTAGACAAATGAAAAAGATTTAATTATAATAGAAAGAGTATTTTTTGATGGGAGTGAGCAATTTGGAACAACTTTTACCGGTCATGCTTCTTAAGGGATTAATCTTACTGCCTAATCAAGAAGTTAAAATAGAATTAAGTAATAATATAAGTAAAGAGATTATAAAATTAGCAGCTAAGAAATATAATCGGAGAGTTTTAGTAATTACTCCCCACAATCAAATAGAAGAATCTCCCGAAGTTCAAGATTTACCCGATGTTGGTGTTATTGGTAAAATTAAAAGCAAAATTGAATTACCAAATGGGAATATAAGAATTACCCTAAAAGGGGAAAAAAGGGTTAAAATATTAAAATTTTGCAACGATACGGAAAATGAAGATGTTCTAGAAGCAAATATTACCAATATTGAATTGCCTAAACTAGATGAAGTAGAAGAAAAAGCGATTATTAAAAAATTAAATGAAATCATGCAAGAATATGTTGCTAGTTCCTCTCATATATCTAATAGTATTTTATCTACAATTAAAGTAATTGATGATTTATCTCTTTTAACCGATACTATTTGTTCTTTTATTCCCTTGTCTTTTCATAAACGTCTAGAATATGTTGAAGAATTAAATGCTATGTATCGAGCTAAATCGCTCCTAAAAGATATTAAAGTTGAATTAGAAGTTTTAAAACTAGATAAAAAGATTGAACATGAACTAGAAAATAGTTTAGAACAAAGCCAAAAAGAATTTATTTTACGGGAAAAAGTCAAAATTTTAGAGCATGAATTAGGCGATAATAAAAATGAAATTGCCACTACTTACTTAGAAGAATTAGAATCTCTAAATTTACCAAAATCAATCTATAATAAATTAACAAGAGAAATTAAAAAGTTAGAATACACCAATGATTTATCTCCTGAACAAGCGATGATTCGAAACTATTTAGAATGGGTTCTTCACTTGCCATGGCATAAAACAACTTTTGAAAATAATAATTTAGAAGATATTAAAAGAAAATTAGATGAGCATCATTATGGTTTAGAAGAAATTAAAAATCGTATATTAGAATATGTTGCTCTAAAAAATAACAATAGAGATATTAAAAGCCCCATTATATGTTTAGTAGGTCCCCCAGGAGTAGGTAAAAGTAGTATTGCTAAGCAAATAGCTTTTGCTCTTAATCGTAAGTTCTATAAAATTAGTGTAGGTGGCCTAAATGATTCATCTGAGCTTATTGGACACAGAAGAACGTATATGGGTTCTAATCCCGGTAAAATCATTCAAGCCTTGCGAAAATGTGGTAGTAAAAATCCTGTTATTTTGATTGATGAAATTGATAAATTAAATATAAATGGCAAAGATGACCCAACCGGTGTTTTACTAGATATTCTAGATAAAGAACAAAATACAGATTTTATCGATAACTACATTGAAGAACCATTTGATTTATCGCATATTTTCTTTATATTAACAGCCAATAGTCTAGATACGATTCCTAGTGCTCTAAAAGATCGTCTCGAAATCATTGAACTTTCTAGTTATACCAACTATGAAAAACTAGATATAGCTAAAAAATATTTAATACCCCGTATTTTAGAAGAAAATAAAATACCGAATAAAATTATTTCTATTAGTGATGAAATGCTTTTATTCTTAATTTCAGCCTATACTAATGAAGCTGGCGTAAGAGATTTAACACGTAATTTAGAAAAAATTATTCGTAAATTAGTAGTCATGGGCAAAATCAATGAAAGAACTAAAATAAGCAAAGTAAGACTAAAAGAATACTTAGGTATACCTAAATATGACAGTCTAGAAAATCAAAAACATACCTTTGCTGGCCGCGCAAATGCTCTTGCAGTTACAAGTGGTGGAGGCACCATTATCCCTGTTGAATCTTGTATTTATGAAGGAAAAGGAAATTTTGTTATTACGGGAATGGTCGGAAAAGTAATGGAAGAATCGACAAATGTCGCTTTAAGTTATATTAAATCACATGAAAACACTTTTCCCCTAAAAGAATTCTATTTCAATATTCGTGATATCCATCTTCACTTTTTAGAAGGAGCTATTAAAAAAGATGGTCCAAGTGCCGGAGCTGCTATTACAACAAGTATTTTAAGTTTAATTTTAAATAAACAAGTGGATAGTAATATTGCCTTCACCGGAGAAATATCCTTAAATGGTGATATCTTAAAAGTAGGAGGAATTAAAGAAAAAATTATTGGAGCTTTTAATCATCAAATAAAAGAAGTTTTTATTCCCGATGCTAATGCCCTCGATTTAGAAGAAATACCAGAAGATATTAAAAACAAAATGGAAATTCATTTAGTTAAAAACTATCAAGAAATCTACGATCTTCTATTTAATGAGTCAAAAAAATAAAGAATTATGATATAATATTTTAAGGTGATACAAATGAAATTAAAGGAAGTTTTAGGTCTTAGTAACGCTAAATTAATAATTGGTAATGAGCAGGATGAATTAACACACTTTTCCAAAGATACCCGAACAATTAAGGAAAATGATACGTATGTAGCCATTATTGGTGAAAACTTTGATGGAAATAAGTTTTTTAAAGATGCTTTTTTAAAGGGTGCCAAAACTTGTATTGTATCTTCCATCAGTAGTGATGAGAATCTCGAAAAATATAGAGATAAAAACATTTTATTAGTAGATAATACGATTGACTTTTTAGTAGAAGTTGCTAAATTAAAAAGAAGTAAGATTCAGGTACCTGTTATAGCCGTTACTGGTAGTGTCGGAAAAACTAGTACCAAAAATCTTATAGCTTCCGTTTTAGAACAAAAATATTCTGTTTTAAAAACGCAAGGAAATTTAAATACCAAAATTGGTTTAGCTCTAACTATCTTAAATTATCAAAATGAAGAATGTATTGTCTTAGAAATGGGTATGAGCCAATTTGGGGAAATTAGTACTTTAACGAATATAGCGAAACCTACTATCGCGGTTATCACAAATATTGGAACTAGTCATATAGGCAATTTAGGAAGCAGAGAAAACATTTTAAAAGCTAAACTAGAAATAACAGAAGGCTTAAATGGCCCATTACTTATTAATAATGATAACGATTTATTACATGAGTGGAAAGACGCGGAAAAGAAGCAAGAAATTATTACTTTTGGTATAGAAGAAACTAGTGATTATCAGGCAAAAGATATTAAATACTTAACCGATGGATGTTCTTTTAGAATTAAGAATTATCAATTCCATTTACCCGTTTATGGAGATGCTTTTATATACAACTCTTTAGTAGCCTTTATTATTGGTGAAAAACTAAATGTGAGTTATGAAAATATAGCTAGTGCCCTAAATAATATTCCTACAGAAGAACACCGGATGCAAAAAATAGAAACAAATGGTTATATCATTATTGATGATACTTATAACGCTAGTTTTGATTCTATTCGTCTAGCTTTAGATGTTTTAAGTAATTCTTCTGGAAGAAAAATCGCTGTTTTAGGAGACATCCTGGAGCTTGGAGATTTTAGTAGGAAAATTCATGAAGATATAGGTTCTTTAATTGTTAAGAAAAATATCGATTTATTAGTTACCGTTGGTCCTATGGCTAAATATATCAATGAAAAAGCAAAAAGTTTAGGCTTTTCTATAAATAAAAGTTATCACTTTGATAATAACAAGGATGCTATTAAATTTTTGAAAGAAACCCGTAAAGCTAAAGATATCATTTTAGTTAAAGCTAGTCATGGCATGAATTTTAAAGAAATAGTGGAAGGATTGCATGAATAATTCTTTTAGTCATTTACTACTTAATTGGTATCAATCTAATCATCGCGACTTACCTTGGCGTAAAACCAAAGATCCATACCTAGTTTGGATATCGGAAATTATGCTTCAACAAACCAGAATTGAAGCTGTAAAACCATATTATGAACGTTTTATCAAACGAATTCCTAATATTGCCTCTTTAGCAAGTATTGATGAAAACGAATTATTAAAACTTTGGGAAGGTCTAGGCTACTATAACCGTGCCCGTAATTTAAAGAAAGCTGCCATAAAAATAATGGAAGAACATAACGGTATATTCCCAAGAACCTATGAAGAAATAATGAAACTTCCAGGAATAGGGGAATATACCGCATCTGCTATTGCTTCTATTTGTTTTAATGAGTTAACCCCGGTTGTAGACGGCAATGTCTTACGAGTATTTACAAGAGTTAGACAAGATTATCGAAATGTCGATGAAGCAAGTACCAAAAAAGCCATTCGTAGGGAACTAGAAAAAATAATTCCTTTAGAAAGCGGCGACTTTAACGAAGCATTAATGGAACTTGGAGAAACTATTTGTTTAGTAGGAGAACCCAAATGTAAAGAATGTCCCCTAAAAGATTTTTGTAAAGCTTTTAAAAATAATTCGTGGCAAGACTTACCAGTAAAAGAAACTAAAAAAGAAAAAAAAGAAAAATTTTATACGGTTTTACTATTTATTTATAAAAATAAATATGCTTTAATTCAAAGGAAAGAGGAAGAAATGTTATCTCGTCTTTGGCAATTTCCTTATCTAGAAAAAGAAATGGATGAAAAAAAGGTAATAAATTACCTTAAAAAAGAGCACATATCTTATCAAAGTATTAAGAAAGATATTTCTTATAAACATGTATTTTCCCATCAAATTTGGCATATGCAAGCCTATAAAATTGAATTAAACTCTTATTTAGAAGGATATATTTGGTGCACGATTAAAGAAATGCAAGAAAAGTATGCTATTCCCAGTGCTTTTCAACCATTCCTAACTTCTTTATGTCGAAAATGATAGTCGAATTTTGTCGAACGCTTTTTCTTGAATTTTAAAACTTTTCATATTAAAATAAAAGCGTAGTTCTGAAATGAAAAACCTACACTCCTATAAAAATCTTATAAAATTATAAATTAGTTATTATTTAAATTTTTCAGAACTACCCTTCATTAACTATAAATGGCATATGATATAACTGTTGCTGCAACAGAAGCAATCATTGCTATTAACATACACCAAGCAAATATTTTTCTTGCTCTTTTACTCATAAATATATCTCCATTTCTTTTATTTATTTTTTCCTTATATAATTTATCATATTTTTAGGACTTTTTCAATATAATTTAATGGTGGACCATATGAAATTAATGAAAAAAACTTTAAAGCTTAGTAAAAATCAAAAGAAAATATTAGCTTTCATCTTAATTACGGGATTAATAATCGGTTATATTTTATATAAAAAAATGTCTCCAGCCATGTTAGATGACATAACCAATATCAAAAGTAATTTAGAAAATAATCCTCTTAACTTTATTGGACTACATATAATTACTTTAGCTCTTATTTTAGCAAGTTCCTTCTTTTTTATCGGTCCTATTCTGTTTTTATTGTATTTTATTTGGGAAGTAGCCTGTATTAGCTTTTCTCTTTTCATTTTTAGTAGTGCCTTTCAATTTCAAGGCTTTTTGTATGGCTTACTTTACAATATACTAACAAAATTACTTTTTATAATTTGCCTAATCTTTTTATTTCAAAAAATTACCACAATTATTAAAAGCATCTTACATAAAGAACCATTAGATATAAATATTCTGAAAAAAGAATACCGTCATATTTTAATAGCTATAATAGCAATTATTTTATATGATATTCTCCTTTACTTTTTAGGAAATACCATTCTTTTAAAACTATGCTTTTTATGAGTGATTTTTGTCAAGACATAGTGACTAAAAATAGCAAAGTTAAATAATCGTCGTATGGCGATTTTTTGAAATTTTGCTAATTTAAAAGTAAATTTAGAATCTAAAATATTCTTTTTTATATTTATTTAGT
>DVJF01000047.1 GCA_018716965.1 Candidatus Caccenecus avistercoris
AGGGCTCGAAGAGTTTACTTTACCCTTTATTAAGTAGTTATTTTCTTTTACCATTTTTTATTCTAAAACAAAAGCAAATACTATCTTTTGAAATTATATAAATCGGTATAATTTTAACTAATGATTAACAATTTTTATTCCTAAAAAGGGGTAAAAAAGACTTAAATAAGCGTTTTTTACTTATATTGATTATTTTTAATTCATTTCGAACATGTCGGTTCTAATACTCAAGTTATCTTTAATTCTAAAGATTATCTTTAATTCTAAAGAATAAAAATGATTGTTAAAAGCGTAAGAATATGATACAATAAATTTGTAGAGCATTGGAGTCCGAATCTAATGCCTACTTCTCGGCATTAGTCGTATCAATATGACTAATGTTTTTTTATACGGTAATATTACTACTAGCCGAAACTCCATACAACCAACTCCTTTCCGACTCACCAAAATCCAGGGAGTAAAGGAGGTAAGAAATAGCTAATTATATAAGTTAAAGCATTAGCCCCAATGCTCAAGTTACTATTATGAAGTATTGTGCTTACAAAGACAAGAAAAACCGTTCGACAAATTACGATGCTTTTTGACATCTGTGTCGAAATTAAAAAAATACCTATTTATTCAGGTATTTAGGGCTATCAATTTTACCTAAAAGATAGTCTGCAGAAATTTTTTCCTTGTTAATTTATTTAAAATATGATATATTAAATATGTAAGTGTTATCTACTTAGTGGATAACGCCTGCAATGGTTTGCAGACGTTATGCCTTTTTGGCTAACGTCTTTTTTTCTAGCATAATTTTAGAAGTACTAAAATAAGTAGAATTATTATAATGTATAAGGTTTTTCTTTCCTCATGCATTTACATCACCTACTTTCATAAAACCCCCTGAATAAATTCAAGTAGTTATTACTACTCATAAATGAAGCAGGCGCTACCACTAAGTAAGATAACAGTATCTATTATGAAATATGGTGCTTAAAAAAGCAAGAGAAACAGTTCGACAAATTCCGACATAAAATGCAATATAAAAATATTTACTATGCAATATTATTCTAGGGGTTCAAATAATTTACGAATATCTATATTTAGGGCATCCGCTATTCTTCCTAAAATTACAATTGTAAAACTACGTTTGATATCCGACCCATTTAAGATTGCTTGAAGCAAATTAAAAAGCACTAGTTTGAAGTGCTTTTTTCGTTTCTATTATTTCCCGGGAAATAATCTTCTTTAATTAGTTCTAAGACTGGGACAAAAGTATATAGAAAGTGTTTGTCGTTTGGTTTTAACATAAGTGTTATTTTAATTTTTTTGTTTTGATAAGCAAATTTTAAATTGGGATTAATATTATAACTTTCTAAGAATAGTTTATCTGCTTTTATATGACTGGATAGTTCTTCAGGAAGTTCTACTTCTATAAATCTTTCTGTTTGCGTTACTCTTGTAATATTTAGTGATTTAGCTAGTTTTTCAAACCATTCTTCATACATGTAAATAATCATAGTTTCATCTACTTTACCAAAGCGGTCTTCTAATTCTTCTTTTACTTTTTTTAAGCTTTCCATTGAATCTACTTCATTAATCATTTGATGGATTTCAATTTTTATTTCATCATCACTTGTATAATCATCTGAAATATGAGTACTGACATCTACTAGGGATTGTTTATCCTCTTCAGTTGGTACTTCTTCGCCTTTTAGTCTTTTCATTTCGTCTTCAATCATTTGCATATACAAATTAATACCTACGGAATCAACAAAACCAGCTTGTTCACTACCTAAGATATCCCCAGCTCCACGGATGGCTAAATCCCGCATGGCAATACGGTAACCACTCCCAAGTTCCGTAAATTCTTTTATTGCATCTAGTCTTTTAATTGCTATATCATTTAGCATTTTACTTTTATCATATAATAAGTAGGCATAAGCTATTTTATTAGAACGGCCTACTCTTCCTCTTATTTGATATAATTGAGAAAGTCCAAAACGGTCAGCATTATAAATAATTAAAGTATTGGTATTAGGTATGTCTATTCCTGTTTCAATAATGGTTGTACATACTAAAATATCATATTTAAAATCAATAAAATCTTGCATGACATCTTCTAGTTCTTGCTTATTCATTCGACCATGAGCACTTATTATTCTTGCTTCTGGTACTAAAGATTTAATATGACTAACTATGCTATCTAGTTTATCAATATTGTTATAAAGAATAAATATTTGACCATTTCTTGCTAATTCCTTATAAATAGCATCTTTAATAATTAAATCATTTTCTTCTAATACATAGGTTTGAATTGGATATCTATTTACGGGTGGAGTATCAATGATTGATAAATCTCTTAAACCTGACATAGCCATTTTCATTGTTCTTGGAATTGGTGTTGCTGATAATGTTAGAACATTTACATCCGTTTTGAATTTTTTTATCTTTTCTTTATGAGTTACTCCAAATCGTTGTTCCTCATCAACAATTAATAAGCCTAATTTATTAAATTTAACATCATCACTTAAAAGTCTGTGTGTTCCAAAGACAATATCAATGGTTCCTTTAGCTAGACCATCTAGTATTCTTTTGGTTTCTTTTGGAGAAGTAAAACGATTTAAGAGAGCTATTTCTACAGGATAATCTTTAAATCGTTCTTGGGCGCTAATATATTGTTGCTTTGATAAAATTGTTGTTGGACATAAATAGAAGACTTGATGGTTATTTAAAACGGTTTTAAACATAGCTCGAAATGCTACTTCGGTTTTTCCAAAGCCAACATCACCACATAATAATCTATCCATAGGTACTTGATTTTTTAAATCAATATCTATTTCTTTAATTGCTTTATCTTGATCTTTCGTTGGCGTATATTCAAAACTACTAGCGAATTGTGTTTCCATATCATAAGTTTTATAAGCTTCCCCTTTTAAAGCTTTTCTTTGGGCATATAATTTTAATAGTTCTTCAGAAATATCTTTAATTTTCTTTTCAACTGCTCTTTTGGTTTTGGCCCAGCTTGTGGAATTTAACTTATTAATTTTTGGTTTAAATCCATCTTTACTTGTATATTTTAAAATGGTATTCATTTTTTCGACAGGCACATATACTTTATCATTATCAGCATAAAGAATCTCGATGTAATCTTTGGCTAGGCCTCTTTTGGTCAATGTTTTAATTCCATTATAAATACCTATTCCATGGGCCATATGAACGACATAATCCCCTTTATTAAGAGAATTTAAATCTTTTATTTTACTACCAATTTTATAAGAATTACGGTATTTTACACGTTCAATACTCACTTTCTCAATATCATTTTCACTTATTACTACTGTTTTATCTATAATAAAACCTTGAGATAAGTAACTATTTTCAATAGTAATTGGCACATTAATTAATTCTTTGACTATTTTTATTTGGGATTCTTTACTTAAATAAAATATAATTTTATAGCCTTTATGATGCCAAATTTCTGTTTGTTCTTTTAGTTTTTCAAAATTGGAATGAAAGTTAGGAATTTCTTTAGTAGATAAGTTTAGAGTATTTACTCCTTTTTGATAATTATCAATAAAGTTAATATAAATATTTTCTTTAGGATTAATTTCATCAAGAGCAAACATAAATCTAGTATCTTTAGGTAAATCTTTGGATACACGAAATTCTAACATTTCTTCTTCTAATTTATCATAATTAGCTTTTATTCTTGCCTCATCAATAGTTAAGACAATAGCATCTTTGGCATAGTCTAGTAAACTTGATTTTTTATCTGTTTTAATTTCACCGTTCGTTACTAGTTTAATTTCATCTATTTCTTTGATGGACATTTGAGTAGATTCATCAAAATAACGAATGGATTCGATAACATTTCCAAAGAATTCGACTCTAATTGGATGTTCTTCTAGAGTTACAAATATATCGATGACAAAACCTCTTACAGCATATTCACCAGTTGTAGTAACGATAGTGTCTCTTTTATAATCTAACTTATCTAGTATTTCAATTAGCTTTTCTCTATTTATTTCATCACCTTTTTTTAAGACGATATTCATTTTTTCTTGAACAGATTGGTCAGTTAAAAATTTTAGATATCCCATTAAGTTTGTTACAATAATGCCTTTTTTATTTTTTAAAGCTTCTAAAGTATCGATTCTTGTTGTTTTAAGTTCTGGTGAAATGGCTAAAGCTTGACTGGTAATAAAATCATCCATGGGAAAAAGATACGTGTTTTTTTCGTAATTTCCAATACCAGAGAAGAATGTATTTGCTTCATATAATGTACTTAATAAAACTATGACATTTTTCTTTTTTTCTTTAAAAAGTTTAGATACGTAAAGATAGGCTAACTCATGCGTTAACCCGGTTATAGTTAAATTATTATCATATTTAAAATATTTATCTAAAAAATTCATTTGTATCACCTGTTAATAATTTGTATCTTCTAATCGATTATAAATAATTTGGTGTTTTTCCTCTAATTTTTCTAATAATTCTTCTTCTTGAATGTCTAGGGAATAAGCAAAATCTAATAAGTTTACAAAAATATTTTTAATGTCCTGTTCATTTAAATTATTAAAAAGGTTTGTACTTAAATTATATATATGATTAATTTGTTTTAGTCTGTTCTTTTCTATTTTTGTATTAGTAAAATCAGTTATATCTAAATTTAATAAACCATAAAAATAGAAAATCATGTTTAGACAATCGGCTAATTCTTCTAACATTTTCTCTTTATTAGGGGATTTTATACTCCAATATTTAAAACATTTCGTTTCGTTTATGAATTCCCCTATTTCTACTAATAATTCAATACAGTTTTTTTCATAAAATTCAGGCTCATTTTCTTGATGTTTAGAGTTAAATTCTTCATCTAGTTTTTTATTTTTTTGATAATAGTTTTCCCATCTTTTGAGTTTTGTTAATCTGTTATTCATGATGGTGACTCCTTGTATTATATTTATTCATGGTTTTATCAAGGCCACTCGTTATAAAGGAGGTAATAATTTCATTAAATTTGGCATATAAATTATCAAATATTGCTTGTTCTTCTTGATTAAATCTTCCTAAGACATAATCTTTGGTATCTATTTTCTTATTATTCGAAATGCCTATTTTAAGCCTGGCAAAATTATTGTGACCTAGACAGTCGATAATGGATTTTATGCCATTGTGCCCACCACTACTACTGTTTGTTTTAATGCGATAAGTACCAACTTCTAAATCTAAATCATCTTGAATTACCAAAATATTTTCTAATGGTATTTTATAGAAATTTACAAATTCTTTTACAGCTTGACCAGATAAATTCATATAGGTAAGTGGTTTTATTAATATTATTTTTTCATTGTTTATTGTTTCTTCTTTATATAGAGCATTCCATTTTTTAGACCAATTACTATCACTGGCAAAATGGTCAATTACCATAAAACCAATATTATGCCGAGTATTTGTGTATTCTTGGCCAGGATTGCCTAAACCTATTATTAATTTCATTATTATTTTT
Organism: Candidatus Caccenecus avistercoris; assembly: GCA_018716965.1. GTDB lineage: Bacteria > Bacillota_I > Bacilli_A > RF39 > UBA660 > Caccenecus > Caccenecus avistercoris. The sequence continues at coordinate 5,492 of DVJF01000047.1, forward strand.
CCTCCTTAAATATATTTTGGTATGTTTTTGTTTCACGATTAATTATTACGGATTTTATTTTAACGCCTGGTGCCGAATTTTTGACCATTTTTAATAATACCATTATAGCATCTTTCTTCCAATCCGAATAAATGAATATCATTTTTTTAACATGTAAGTTATGAGTAGTGGCTAAATTCATAATTTCTTCTAATCTTGATGGTCGATGAACTAAATAAAAGGCACCTTTATCTTTTAATAAATGCTTTACAATATCAAATATTTCTTCTAAAGTTATAGTTAATTCATGTCTAGCAATTGCTTTTTTTCTTTCCTCGTTTATTAAAGAAGTTTCATTTACTTTGAAAAAAGGAGGATTACAAGTTATGATGTCAAAATTATTTCCCGGGAAATAATTTTTTAAGTCTTTAGCATTACAATTTAACATTTCTATATTTGATAAATTATTTTCGACAATACTTTTTATTGCTAACAAATAAATTTCTCTTTGGATTTCAACACCTGTTATATCAATGTTATATTTTTTGCCAATGATTAAAGGTAGTGGAGCATTTCCACTACATATATCTAATAATTTTTTATCACTTTTATCGACATTTACAAATTCGGCCAGTAATAAAGAATCTAGGGAAAATTTAAATAATTCATTATCCTGGTAAATTTTTAAGCCATAATCATATAAATCATTCAACACTTCCACTTTCATCACCTAAAGAAATTTCCACTTTTTCATTATTTACTAACACTTTATAAGAACGATTTAGAACATCGACATTTACTACGGTACCTTCTCCTTGTTCTAGAGTTACGGTATCACCAACGTTTGGTAACCCTTCACTACAACGAAGATATTCTTCATCTTCATATGTAAGACAGCATAACAAACGTCCACATAAACCATTGATTTTGGATGGGCTTAAGGCTAAACCTTGATTTTTGGCCATATTCATGGAAACCGAATCAATATGATTTAAGAAATTAGCACAACATATTTTTTCTCCACATATTCCAACTCCACCAACTTCACGAGCTTTATCTCGAGCTCCAATTTGACGAAGTTCGATACGAGTACGATAAATAGCTGCAAGACGTCTAGCTAATTCTCTAAAATCTATTCGCTCATCAGCTAAGAAATTAAAGATTAATTGTTTACGGTCAAAAGTGAAACTGGCATTAATCATTTTCATATCTAAATTTAACTCTTTTACTAGAAGGCGGCATTGTTTCAAAGCTTGATTGGCATCGCGCAAGTTTTTTAAGTATTCTTCATAATCTTTTTTTGTAGAAATTCTAATTATATCCTTTAATTCATCTATGTTTTTGATACTATCATTGTTAATAAAATTTACAACTTTACCAAATTGTAACCCTTTTTCTGTTTCGGTTATAACAGTTACATTAATTGGACAACGAATTTTACTTTTAAAATTATAGATTTTACCATTGTCTTTAAAATTGACACCATATACGTAATATCTATCCATGATTTTCCCTCATTTCTATGACAAATTTATCTAATAATAGTTCCATATTAACATTATAACTCAAATCTTGTAAGAATTTAGTAATAATATTTAATTTGGATATGATTTCCTTGTTTTCAGCTTTAAGTTCATAAATATCTATTATTTCTTGATTATAGTTTTTATTTAAGTTTTTCTCTAAATAATTCATATAGATTTCGAATATGATCTTAAACATTATTTCTAAGTCTTTTCTTTCCGGTATTTTATTAATTATTAATTCTTTATGATTAATTAAATCATTACTTGTTATTTTATTTAGATATAACTTAATTAATTCTTTATAACTGGCAAATGCTTCTTGAGTTATATTTAATTTATCTAAAATATTATCACTATCATACGCTATTACTAAAGATTGGCAACGACTTTTAATAGTAGGAATAATTACATCTTTATTGTTTGTTATAAAAAAGCCTAAAATACCATCGGTTGGTTCTTCGACAAATTTAAGCATGGCATTAGCACTACTTCCATTTAATTTTTCCGCATTTTTAATTATATAAGTGTTATATTTACTGTATATTGGCTTAGTTTCAAAAGATACTTTCAATTCTTCTATTTGACTTTTTTTGATACTAGCGCCATCGGGTTCAATCGTTACTAGGCTTGGTAAATTGTTTTTATCAATTAAATTACATAAATTACAATTTTTACAAGATTTTTGATACTCTTCAGGACAATTTATAGCTTTTATTAGCTCCTTTAAATCATTTATCAGTCTAGGAGTATTATTTGTTTCAATTAAATAAGCGTGAGCTAATCTTCCCTCACGATATTTTTCATAGATTTCCTTTAAATTGTTATTTGAAAACAAAGTACCACATCCTTAAATTAACAAGTATACTGCGACTAATCCTAATATTCCAGGAGAACCTAGAAAGGTTACTAAGATAATGGTAATAATATTAATAGGAATAAAAACGTTTATACCAGATAATATTAAATTCAGACCATAAATACTTACAAAAGCAAAGCATAATTTACTTAAAGCTTTGAGTATCTTTTTTTTCATATTTCATCACAGTTAATTATATGAATTTACGATTATTTTATTCAGATATTTTCTTACGATCCTCTAGAGCTTTTTCTAGTGTTACATTATCTAAGTAATCAATTTCCGCACCAATTGGAATACCATAAGATAATCTTGATATTGTTACATTTTTATTTTCTAAAATTTTTTTAATATATAAAGTAGTTGCTTCTCCTTCTACAGTTGGTTTTAATGCTAAAATTAGTTCCGGATGATCTAATGCTTCTACTCTACTTACTAAAGATGATAAATTAATATCTTCAGGGCCAATATCGTCCATGGGAGAGATAAGACCATTTAAAACATGATAAGTTCCATTAAATGTACCAGATTTCTCAAAGGAAAAAATGCTTTTATAATCTTCAATTACACAAATAACATTTTTGTTTCTATTTTCATCACTACAGATATTACATATTTCATGATCCGTTAGATGACCACAAATAGAACATCTAGTTAGATTTTTCTTAGCAGATTCAATTGCTTCACTAAATTCTACTATTTCTTCATCACTAAAATCTAATGTGGCAATAGCAAGACGTTCGGCACTTTTTTCGCCTATTCCTGGTAATTTTTGAAAATAACTAATTAATTTTTCTAAATCTTTAGGATAATTCATTAGAATAAGCCATTAAATGATGAGCCATAAGCACCCATCTTACTTTCTACTTCTTTATCTATTTTTCCTACAGCATCATTTACTGCTATTTTTATCATGTCTTCTAGCATTTCTTTATCATCTTGTTCAATAGTTCCTTCAAAAGTAATCTTAACTCTTTCAATTTCTTTTTTGCCATTCATTTCTACATTTACCCATTCTGAAGTACCTGTAAAAATTGAATTATCAATTTCTTCTTTCTTTTTAGTAATTTCTTTTTGCATTTTTTGGGCTTGAGCCATTAAGTTTTGAATATTCATTTATAATCTCCTTCTTTCTTATTCAATTTCTATTTTTTCTTTATCAAATATATCATAAGCGATTTTTTCTATATTATCAATATCATTTTCTTCTTCTTTCTCTATTTTTGGTTCCTCTATATACCGATATTCATGTTTATTATGTAAATTTTTGATATATTCTTGCTTTTCTTCATTCCATTTACCTTCTGTCAAGGCAATAAATTTATATTCAGTATTAAATTCTTTATTAAATAAATCCTCAACTTCTTTTAATCTATTATTAATTAAATTTGATGTTCCATCGATTATATTCGTTAAAACACCTACTTTATCACTTGCTGTTACAACATTGCAATCAATTAAAAGATTTAGCAAGCTTTTGTCACTTAAATTATCAACAAATTTTTTCCACATTTCTTTCAAATTTTGTAAATATTCTTTTTTAGCATTTACAAAGCAGTTATTTACTCTTATTTTTATTAATTCTGTATAGGTCTCTGGTTGTGAAATTATTTCCCGGGAAATAATTTTTGCTGGTGTTTCTTCATTTGTGGCGGCAACGGGTGCCGGTGTTTTTATTTTCTCGGGATTTTCTTTAATTATTTCCCGGGAAATAATTTTGGTGGTATTTTGATCATTTGGGATACTTTCATCTACAAGTTTTTCTTTTACTTCTCTACCCGGAAAATATTTTAACAACGTTATTTCAATTAAAAGGTATGGATCAATACTCATATTTACATAATTCGAAATATCAGCAAGATTAAAAGCCATTTCTTTTAATTTATCGTAAGATAATCCTTGATAATTATAGTTCTTTTTTACTTTAATAGCTTCTTCTTCTATTTTTTCAAGCATTTTCTTAATTAAAACCTTATAATCGATAGCTAATTCCTTAAATTTTTTCATCATATTATCAAAGTTATCCACATCATTTTCTAATATCAGATTAAATAAATCATTAATTTGTTTCTTTGATACGGAGCCAAAATGCTCTATTACATCATTTATAGTTATTTTTTCAGTTGTACTTGATAATTGATCTAAAATACTTAAAGCATCTCGCATTCCACCATCAGAAATATAAGCAATTTCTTCCAAAGCATCGTCATCTATGGCAATATTTTCATTGGATATTACATATTTTAAACGTTTTATGATGTCTGCTATAGATATTTTATGAAAATCAAAACGTTGACAACGGGAAAGAATAGTTATAGGAACAGCTTCGATGTTGGTAGTTGCTAATATGAAAACTACATGTTTAGGAGGTTCTTCTAATGTTAATAATAGAGCATTAAAAGCGCTTGTACTTAACATGTGTACCTCATCTATTATATATACTTTATATTTAGAATAGGCAGGAGCCAATTTAATATTATTGATTATTTCACGTATTTCGTCTACTCCATTGTTTGATGCTGCATCAATTTCAATAATATCAGCATTTTCCTTAAAATGTAGGCAACTTTCACATTCATTACATGGTCCTTCTTCTGTAGGATTTAGACAGTTAATCGCTTTTGCAAAAACCTTAGCAGTGCTAGTTTTTCCTGTTCCCCTTGGACCCGAAAATATATAGGCATGCGATATTTTATCATTTTTGATAGCATTTTTTAATATTGAAACCATATAATCCTGACCGACAATACTGGAAAAATTGTCTGGTCTATATTTACGGTATAATACTTTATAATCCATAGAAATCCACCCCAATTAATTATAACATATTAAGCTATTTCTTGTCTCTTTTCTTTTTAAAAAAATTTTTTAAAATATTATCATACATTTGTTCATATGTACAATAGTTCATTTTATTAAATTTTGTTTTATTATATTCTTTTTTTGTTTCTGGTTTATCAATTAAATAGTAAACATGTTTTATACGTGATTGTTTAATTATATTTTCACATATACTGCAAGGTTTTAATGTTACATATAAATCACAGTCAAAAAGTCGCCAATCTTTTAATTTTTTACTAGCTTGTTTTATAGCTATTATTTCAGCATGATCTAATACATTATGATTCTTTTCTCTTTTATTAAATGCTTTAGAAATTATTTTATCATTTTTCACTATAATAGCACTAACAGGGACTTCATCTTTTTCTGCCGCCCTTTTAGCTAATTTGATTAAAATTTTTAAATACTTTTCTTGCATATTATCACCCAATAAAAAAGTGCACACAAATAGGGATTGACGTGGCTGCTACCTTCCGGTCCTGACCAGATTACAATATATTTGTTGCACATATATAATTTATCACAAAAACTTATAAATTGCAAGAGTATGTTTCACGTGAAACTATATTTTTTATAAATATTTTTATTTTTAATTTATTAATTGTCTTATGCAATGTTTCACGTGAAACATATGTTGATAACTTTGAATTGTTTTTTGATGATTTTGTTTTTAATATTAAAAGTTTTAAACATAAACCAACTAAATATTTTAAATTTTGAATTAATATTTTTTAAGCATTTGACAAATAGTAGATTTATCTATGTACTTTCGACATATATTCTCAATATTTTTTACTATTTTTATCCAATGTTTCACGTGAAACATTGTTAGTAACTTTTTGATACATTTTTTATATTAATAATTATCTTATTTAATTATTTTAAGTATATTAAATTTATTAAGAATCAATTTTTAACATTTAGATTTTTTTTAATGTTTCACGTGAAACATTGTGGATAGTTTTAAATTTTTGTTTTGGATGTTTCACGTGGAACATTAAATTTTATTACTCAAATTAAATAAATCTGTTTTTTCTAATTTCATCGTACAAATCGTTAAATTCAACAGTCAAATTAAAGATTTTATCATCAAAATTGTTAATTTGTAGTTTCAAAAGGATAGGTTCCAACTATAGTTGAAATTTGCTAAAGTTAAGGTCAAAAATTGTTTTTTTAATTATTATAGTTTCACGTGAAACATTTTTCTTTTTTCCATCATTTCTGTAGTTATCCACAATTATTTTTTTAATATCCGTTTTAATTTTTTGTAAATAGAAAAACCATTAGATTATACTAACGGTTCTTTTATTCTTATTTTAGGCTTGTTCTTCATTAATTTGAATATCTTCTTCTATATTTTCTGACTCTTCTTTTTCAACTAGACTAATAGTAGTTACATATTGCTCATCTTTTAAATGAATCAACCTAACACCTTGAGTTACTCTTCCTAAAGTATTAATTTGGTCTAAAGTCATTCTCATCGTTGTTCCAGTATTTGTCATTATGACTAATTCCTTATTTTCATCAACAACTTTTACGGCAGCTATATTACCATTTTTCTCGGTAATATTTAATGCTTTTACGCCTTTACTTCCACGACTTGTTTCTCTAAAATCACTTACTAAAGTCTTTTTTCCATATCCTTTTTCAGTTACTAACAATATTTTATTATCTTCATCTACTACTTCGGCACAAACACATTTACTTCCATCAAGATTTATACCTTTGACACCACTTGCGGTTCGACCCATTGCTCTAATTTTATCTTCATGGAATTTGACCATCCGACCTGTTTCACTACCTAATAAGATATAATTATTACCATTGGTACGTTTCACAGCGATTAGCTCATCATTTTCTTTTAGATTAATACATATTTTTCCTGACGTACGTATGTTTGCAAATTCCTCTATTGATGTTTTCTTTACTAACCCTTGCTTTGTAGCGAATAATAAATATTTTGTATCTTCCTTAGAAGAAATTCCTAATATTGAACTAATAGTTTCATCTTTTTCAATTGGAATTAAGTTAATTATTGGAAGACCTTTTGATTGACGATTAAATTCAGGTATTTCATATCCTTTAATTCGATATACTTTACCTTTATTCGTAAAGAATAAAACGTGATCATGAGATGAAATATTAATAATTTCTTCGACAAAGTCTTCATCATTTGTCGTCATACCCTTGATACCCATGCCACCACGTTTTTGAGCTTTAAAGGTATCAGAAGTTGTCCTTTTAATATAACCTTTATTAGTCATAGCTATAAGTACATTTTCTTCTGGTATGAGTGATTCATCTTCAATATATTCAATTGCTGTCATATCAATATCCGTACGACGTTTATCACCATATTTATCTTTAATTTCTAACAATTCTTCTTTAATAATATTTAATACTTTTTCTTCTGAAGCAAGAATTCCTCTTAATTCTTCAATTAATTTTAATAATTCGTTTAATTCTTCTTCAATTTTATCTCTTTCTAAGCCAGTTAATCTTCTTAAACGCATCTCTAATATGGCTTCTGCTTGAACTTCACTTAAATTGAAGTTATTCATTAAGCCTTGTTTTGCTTCTTCATCAGATTGTGAAGCACGAATCAGTTTAATTACCGCATCAATATGATCTAGAGCAATTTTTAATCCTTCTAAGATGTGAACACGTTTTTCGGCTTTATCTAAATCAAACTGTGTTCTTCTAATGATTACTTCTTTTTGATAATCAATATATTTGGAAATTATATCTTTTAAGCCTAAAGTTTTAGGAACACCATTATCAAGCATTAAGAAGATAATACCATAAGTTGTTTGAAAAGCTGTATGCTTGTATAATTTATTTAAAATTACTTGGGCGTTAGCATCTTTTTTCAATGTAATAGTTATTTTAATGCCATCTTTTAAATCAGCATGATAATCAGTAATACCTTCTAATACCTTGTTATGAACAAGTTCTGCTACTTTATTTTTTAATTCTAACGTATTTACGCCATATGGAACTTCATCCACAATTATATATTGTCTACCATTTTTCTCTTCAATGTGAGCACGGCTTCTAATAGTAATTGAGCCACGACCAGTTTCATAGGCTTTTTTGATACCACTATTGCCTAATATTAGAGCTCCTGTTGGGAAATCAGGCCCTTTGATATACTGCATTAAGCCGTTTACATCGATATCTGGATTGTCGATATAAGCAATACAGCCATCTATTACTTCACCTAAATTATGAGGTGGAATATTGGTTGCCATACCAACAGCAATACCCATAGTTCCATTGACCAAAATATTTGGGAATCTTGATGGCAAAACTTCTGGTTCTTTGGTTGTTTCATCATAGTTTGGTAAGAAGTTTACCGTGTTTTTGTTGATATCTCTTAAAAGTTCCATAGAAATTTTGGCAAGTTTTGCTTCGGTATAACGATAAGCTGCGGCACCATATCCTTCGATATTACCAAAGTTTCCATGACCATCTACTAGCATATATCGATAGTTAAAGTCTTGAGCCATTCTTACCATGGCCTCATAAATACTAGAGTCTCCATGTGGGTGATATTTACCCATAACATCACCAACGATAGTCGCTGATTTACGATGTTGTTTATCAGGAGTTAGGCCATTTTGAAGCATATCGTAAAGAATTCTTCTGTGTACTGGTTTTAGTCCATCCCTTAAGTCTGGTAGGGCACGAGATACAATAACACTCATGGAATATTCAAGAAATGAATCTTTTATTTCGGTTACTATATTATTTTGTTCTAATCTATCCATATAAACCCTCCTTAATAATCTAAATTCTTAACGTAGACAGCGTTTTCAGCGATAAATTCACGACGTGGCTCTACTTCTTCACCCATTAATTTAGAGAAAATTTCATCAGCAGCGATAGCATCATCTACTGTTATTTGACGAAGTACCCGTTTATTAATGTCCATTGTTGTTTCATTTAGTTCTTCAGCATCCATTTCTCCTAGACCTTTCATACGAGCTATATCATATTTGGTATTTGGGGATAATGTTGTTAAATATTCATCTCGTTCTGCTTCATTTAATACATATTTTATCGTTTTACCGTGTTTTATAACGAATAATGGTGGTTGGGCAGCATAGACATGTCCTGCTTCCACAATCGGCTTAAAAAAGCGATAAAATAACGTTAAAAGTAATACTCTGATGTGTGAACCATCGACATCGGCATCGGTCATGATAATAATTTTGTTGTATCTTAATTTATCTAGATTAAAATCTTCACCAATACCTGTTCCAAAAGCGGTAATAATAGTTCTTATCTCTTCATTGGATAAAGCACGGTCTAAACGAGCTTTTTCAACATTTAGAATCTTACCACGAAGAGGTAATATTGCTTGAGTCATACTGTCTCTACCTTTAATAGCAGATCCTCCAGCGGAATCTCCCTCGACTAAGAAGATTTCACTTACAGATGCATCTTTACTCTTACAATCGGCAAGTTTACCAAAGAAGTTTGTTACATCTAAATCGCCTTTACGACGTGTCATTTCTCTTGCTTTTTTAGCAGCAATACGAGCACGTGATGCTGTCATACATTTTTCAACAATTAATTTTGCTACAGCAGGATTTTCCATTAAGAAACGCTCGAGGCCTTGACTAAATACATCGCTAGCAATTTTTCTAACCTCACTATTTCCTAACTTTGTTTTTGTTTGACCTTCAAACTGAGGATCAGGATGCTTACATGAAATAATCATGGCTAATCCTTCCCTACAGTCATCTCCAGTTAGAGAATCATCACTATCTTTTAAGAGTTTATTATTTCGAGCATAATTATTAATAATTTTTGTTAAAGCAAATTTAACACCATCTTCATGGGTACCACCCTCATAAGTATTAATATTATTAGTAAATGAATAAAGACTGGAACTATAAGAGTCATTATATTGCATTGCAACTTCAATACTAATTCCTTGTTCTTCGCCTTCAACATAAATAATTTCTTCATGAAGAGGTTGTTTATTTTTATTTAACATAGCAACATATTCAATAATTCCACCATTATAACAAAATGTATCTTTTTTACCTTCGCCACGTTCATCTATTAAAATAATACGTAATCCTTTATTTAAGAAAGCTAATTCTCTTAGACGATTTGCTAAAGTGTCATAATCATATTCGGTTGTTTCTTTAAAAATAGTTGGGTCAGCTTTAAAGGTTACGGTAGTACCAGTTCTATCTTTAGCACACTGTTCTGTAACATGCATAGGTGCTACGGGATGACCTCCATTTTCAAATCTTTGATAATGAACTTCACCATCACGGTATACTCTTACTTCAAGCCAACTTGATAGGGCATTAACAACACTTGCTCCAACACCGTGTAAGCCACCACTTACTTTATAGCCGCCACCACCAAATTTTCCTCCGGCATGAAGTACCGTAAAAATGGTTTCAATGGTAGATAAACCAGTTTTGGCATTGATTCCTACTGGCATACCACGTCCATCATCTCGAACTGAAACCGAATTATCTTTGTGAACAACAACTTCTATGTCATCACAAAATCCTGCTAGAGCTTCATCGACCGCATTATCTACTATTTCCCATACTAGATGATGTAATCCTTTAATACTTGTAGAACCAATATACATTCCCGGGCGTTTTCTTACGGCTTCTAGTCCTTCTAGTACTTGTATATCACTATCTGAATATTCATTTTGCATATTTACTCCTCCTCTACTTTGCCATCGATAACGTGAAATATCTTGGCATTTGCTAATAATCTTTTATCAACTTTCGTTATTTCTGTAGTTGTAATAAATGTTTGTAAATCCGTATCTATTAACATTAAAATATTATTAATTTTTTCTTCATCTAACTCACTGAATAAATCATCTAGAATTAAAATTGGCTTTTTATGTAATTTTTCTTCAATATTTTTGATTTCGGCTAATTTAAAGGAAATAATACTATTTTTTTGTTCTCCTACTGAAGAAAACTCTTTTACTATTTCACTATCTACTTGAAATTCTAAGTCATCATGTTGGATACCAAAAATAGTTTTGCCTAAAAATATTTCCCGGGAAATATTTTTTTCAAACATTTTTAAAAGATCTTCCTTATTCTTTCCTAAAAATTCACTTTTGTAGACTACTTTTAATGTGCCTTTATGAGTTATTTCATAGTAAATATCACTGATATAAGAATTGATATTGTTAATAAAGTCCTCTCTTATCCACATTATTTTTAACCCAAGATCTACTAGTTGTTCGGTTAGAATATTTAAAAATGAGGTTTCATAGTCCTTTTTTTTATTTAAAGCTTTTAAATAAGCATTACGTTGTTTTAATACTTTATTATAACTATTTAATAAAAGAAGATATTCCCCATTAATCCCTGATATTTCAATATTTAACATTTTTCTTCTGATACTTGGTGTATCTTTGATTAATTTTAAATCATCAGGGTTAAATAAAATTATATTAACCTTGGTAATATAATCACTAACTTTGGCTATTTTATTATTATCAATTTTAATTCTTTTACCAGCATTACTTATTATGATTTTGTAATTATTAAAAATATTATCCTTAATAGTTCCCTCAATTTTAGCAATATTTTTGCCTTTTTTAATCACAATATCATCATTATTGGAACGAAATGTTTTGGTTAAACCTAACATGTATATTGCTTCTATAATATTGGTCTTTCCCATTCCATTTTTTCCATAGATTAAATTTACTTTGTTAGAAAACTTTAATTCTAATGTTTCATAATTACGAAAATTTAATAATTTCAAACTACTGATTTGCATTTTTTAGCCCCTACTTTGTTGATATAAAAAAATTGATGGTATAATCGTACTCCTATACCTATAGATATTATATCATAAAAAAAGACCTTTTTAAAGGTTTTTTTAGTATTTTCGGCCTTTTAAAGCTGATTGTAAACGGGCGGCTCGAAGAACTTGTTTATCAAATATTGAATAGCTTATTTCTAAGTCTATTTTTTGATTATTTTTAAAAGCAACTGTTACTTTTTGATTGTTTTTTATTTGATAATTTAAAATGTTTTGTAATACTAACCAAATACATTTAGGATTACGATGGGAGTGGGTAGGAATTAAAATAAGCTTTTTTACTTCATCAATTACGATTGGTGGTTTATAATTGGCTCCGATTAAAGAGCTACTTCCTTTTCTTCTCCCTTCTAAAGTAGAGCCTGAAAGAATACAATTGTGTTCTAATATTTGAAGAAGAGGCTCCTCAATCATTTCATCATTACTGTATTCTAATACATGAGTTTTGCTTCCATATGGTATGAGAGCAAGTGTTTTTTCTTTAATTATATACGGCATACCAATGCCCCCTTTCATATATTGTTATAACATATGAAAAGGGCGAAATTTGTCGAACCGTGGAAAATCGTTTATTTTAGTAAGTTTTTATTGGTAAAATTAGCTGAATTAGAGATTCATCAGTTAAAGATTTGATGATTAATGGTTTAACATCACTATTTAAAAGTAATAATATTTCTTCTTCTCCTAAAGTTTTAATAGCTTCTAACATATATTTAGATGAAAATGATATTTCTAAGCGCTCTTTATTATTGGTTTCAACAGTTAATTGTTCTTCTACTTTACCAATTTCAGATGCATAAGAATTGATAGTCATTTTTGTGTTTTCTAGAGTCATTTTAACAATGTTTTTATCTTTTCCCTGGGTTAGAAGAGCTGCTCTATCGATAGCATCATTGAAATCTTTTTTATTTACTTTAACAATATAGGCAAATTCACTTGGAATTAAGTTAGAAGTATTTGGATAATTACCACTTAAAATATTTGTTTGGAAATTAATGTTTTTATATTTAAATAATACTTTATTATTAAAGATATGCATTTCTATATCTGATTCATCGGTAATAATTCGTTCTAGTTCCATAATATTTTTACCTGGAATAACAATTTCAACATCTTTTTCGACTGGACTTGCTAATTTGATGTTCTTTTTGGCTAGACGATAAGAGTCAGTTGCGACAGTTTCTAAAACATCTTTGGTAAACTTAAAGTTCACACCAGTTAAAATTGGTCTTAATTCTTGATTAGAAATTGCAAAGACAGTTTGATTAATAATTGTTTTAAATACTTCACCATTAATTATAATAGGATCTTTATTCTCTTCTAGTTTAACATCTGGATAATCATTAATATCTAGACAATTTAAGTTGTATTGGTTATTGTCGGTATAGATTTTTATTTTTAATCCATCAATAACTTCAAAGTTAATTAAATCACTAGGCATTTTTCTAACTATGTCTAAGATATATTTACTTTGAATAATTATTCCTCCTAAAGAACTTATTTCTTTTATTTCTTTAGATTCAATTAGCACTTTAATTGTTAATTCAGAATCACTAGCTGTTAAATATAGGCCATTATTTGTAAGTTCAAATTTAATACCATTTAATACAGGTATGACATTTTTTGTTGATATTGCTCTTGTTACATTACTTAACCCTTCTAAAATTATGCTTTTTTCAATTGTAAATTTCATATTTATTCCTTCTTTCTTTAAATTATTATTATTTATAATAGTGTTAATAATGTTTGTAACTTCATTTTTTCTTTTATTTAAGCTAAATTTTGTCGATTTTTTATGTTTATAACTACTAATTTATTCACAGTTTTGCAACAAGTTATTTACAATTTAGCTTTTATTTCTTTAATTGTTTGTTCTAATTCGTGATTAGTAAGTAATTCTTGAGATATCTTATCACAAGCGAATATTACTGTTGAATGATCTCGACCTCCAAATTCTAAGCCTATTCTTGGGAAAGTTTCATCTGTTTCCATTCGGCACAGGTACATGGCTAGTTGACGCGGATGAGCTACTTTGTTGCTTCGTTTCTTTCCTTTTAAATCTTCAATTGTTATATTATAGTGATCAGCGACGGCTTTTTGAATTTTTGTAATATTATTGTTAGAATAGATATTTTTATTAACAAAATCTTTTAAGGCTTCACAAGTAAATTCTAAATCAATTGTTTTAGGAACAATCATTGCGGTGTAAGCCATAAGTCTATTAATAGCTCCTTCTAAAAATCTTATATCATTTTGACAAGCATTAGCTATATATTCAATACTTTCTTCTTTTATTAGACCAGCTAAGCTGGTATTTTCGATTTTTTTCCTGATAATTCGACATCTTAAGTCAAAATCAGGTGGATAAATATCTACTGGTAAGCCCCACATAAACCTTGAACGTAGGCGCTCTTCTAGAATTTTTAAATCTTCTGGAGAACGGTCGCTGCTGATAATAATTTGTTTATTCGACTGATGTAGATAATTAAAAGTGTTGAAAAATTCTTGTTGGGTTTTTTCGGCTCCGACTAAGTATTGAATATCGTCAATAATTAAGACATCTACATTACGATATTTGTTTTTAAAATCATTGGCGTATTCCACTGTATTTTTAGCGTTATCGGGATTGGCAATATTGGTGTATTCTGTCATGAATTCATCACAGGTACAGTACAGCACTTTTCGATTAGAATTTTGGGTAATAAAATTGCCTATCGCATGCATTAAATGGGTTTTACCAAGTCCACTTTTACCATATATAAATAAGGGGTTGTGTATTCGACCGGGTGCTTCGGCAACCGCCATCGCGGCTACTTTGGCTAGTCTATTGGTATCACCAACCACAAAGTTATCAAAATTTAAATTGGGATTTAGGTTTGTTTCAAAATTACTATTGTTAGTAACTTCATTGTTATTAACAACTATATCAGGTGTTTCTTCAATATCACTTTCTAAGACAAATTCAATATCGTAATTTATATTGGTTATGCTAGCCAGTGTTTTTTCAATTAAAGAATAATAATTATCTCCTAGCATTTTTTTATGAATTTCCATGGGGACTTTAAAAGTTATTTTATCACTTGTTAGATTTACAATACTCAAGTCATTGAACCAGGCATGGAAAGATGCTGGATTGATCTCTTTATAGATTTTATCTAAAAATAGTTTTAATAATTCTTCTTTATCCAACTTTAACCTCACCCCACAGTCTGGACTTTTTAACACATTAATTGTATCGCATTTTTTTTGTAATTTAAAGTCTAAAATGACAAATTTTTTTATTCACATGTTATCCACATGACTTATGCCTTATAATACCTTAGTTTTTAGGTTTTATCAACACTATCCACAAAATTTATTAAAATTTTATTCACTATTCACAATTTTAAAATTTTAGTTAATTGTTAGTAATGTGGATAACTTTTAAATTTGATACACAAGAAGCGGTTGTTACAGGGATTGGATATAAATGTGATTTTGTGGATAACTAGATTTTTATTCACATTTTAATTCAAAAATGGTGTTGATAAATATTTTTCTTATTCTTTTTTATTATAAGTGATTGTTTATAAAAAGTGAATAGTTTTATTTTCGAGCTTCTAACCCGGTTATTCCTTAAAAAAACTTGACTAAACATGAATTAAATATTATAATTAAAACACTTGAATTTTTAAGGAGGTGTTCGTTATGAAAAGTACATATCAACCTAATAATCGTAAAAAAGCTAAAAAACATGGATTTTTTGCTAGAAAAGAAACTAATATTTTAAAGAACAGACGTAAAAAAGGTCGTAAAGTTTTATGTAAGTAGCCACTTTTTGCAGTGGTATTTTTTTTCTTATTTTTAATTTGGAGTGATACTGATGAGAAAATTTGAAGTTGTTAAGAAGAATGATGAATTTAATGATATAATTAAATCAGGAAAGTATTTAAGAAATCATTTTTATAATATATATTATAAGGATGGAAATAGTGACTATCCGAAATTTGGATTAGCGGTTAGTAAGAAGTTTGGAACGGCTGTAGAAAGAAATAAAATTAAACGACAACTTCGAACTTTGATTGATCATAATAAAAACTTGTTTTCAAAACGTCATAATTATATTATAATGGTAAGAGGTGGAGTAAAAGATTTAACTTACCAAGAAATGGAGATACAATTGGTTCAGTTGTTAGAGAAAGGAAAGTTTAATGAAAAAAATTAAAATTGGAGTATTAGTATTACTGGTAGCTATGCTTACGGCTTGTGGTAATAGTAATTATATTGTTAATGATGAGGGAACTGTTGTAGAGTATGAAGCAACAGGACAGATTTTACAAAAAGATATTTTATGTAAGCCGGAAGATAAAGATTTAGATGAATTATATCAGGAGTATGGAGATCAAACAAAGATTCCGTATGAAGATTTACCTCTTTGTAGTGAATTTAGTTTATCTAGTAATAAGGCTGATGGAATTTGGGAAGGCATATTTGTTAAGCCTCTTGCTTTTCTAATTATGAAGCTTGGATATCTTATCAATAGTTTTGGCCTTTCAGTTATTTTAATTGGTCTTGCTATACGTTTAATATTGATGCCTATATCTCGTAAGACGATGAGACAATCAAGTAATATGAAGAAAGCTCAACCAGAAATAGCTAGAATAGAAAAGAAATATGCTGGTAAAAATGATAATGAGTCAATGCTTGCTAAGTCACAGGAAATGATGATGGTTTATAAAAAATATAATATTAGTCCTTTTGGTAGTTGCTTACTAGCATTTATTCAACTTCCTCTATTCTTTGCTTTCTTACAAGCGATTAATAGAACACCTGCGATATTTGAAGATACTTTCTTTGGACTTACTTTAGGTCAAACACCAATGAAAGGTTTGTTTGAATATCATCAGTGGGCTTATCTCATTATTATTGCTTTAATTATTTTAACAACTTATTTGTCATTTAGAAATTCTATGTCAACTACCCAAACAGGTAATCAAGATATGGAACGACAAATGCAATTTATCTTTAAATTTATGATTATTATGATTTCGGTTGCTTCTTTATATTTATCAACTGCTATTGCGTTATATTGGATTGCAACAAATGGATTTGTAGTTCTTCAAAACTTTGTCTTTAAGAAAATTGATCAAAGGAATGAAGCGAAAGATCGGATAATTGTTCCTGTTAAAAATAAAAAGAAAGATAAAAAGGAAGCTAATAAGAAGAAAGGAAAATAGTCATGAATGTAGTAGTAAAAAGTGCTAAATTTAAAGAAGAAGCTTTAGAATTAGTTTTAAAGGAATTAAATGCAAGTGAAGAAGAAGTTGTCTATTCTTTTAAGGAAGTTAAGGGTGGTCTTTTTAAAGGTGTTACTTATGAATGTAGGGGATTTTTAAAGACAGATATTTTAACTGAACTTCAAGAGTATTTAAAAGGTATAATAACGGGTATGGGCTTAGAAGTATCTTTTGAAGTTAATACAAAAGATGGTGTAACAACAATAAAGATGTATACTTCGAATAATCCAATTATTATTGGTCATAATGGTCAAAATTTGGATGCGTTAACAACTATTGCTCGTCAATTTATTAAAAATATTACTTCTAATGGACCTAAAATACTTTTGGATGTTGAAGATTATAAGGATAGACAAGTAAAAAGATTAGAGCGACTTGCTAAGAATTTGGCTCGTGATGTTATAAAAACTAAAACAGATGTGGAAATGGATAATATGAATTCTTATGAAAGAAGAGTTGTTCATAATGCTTTATCTGATTTTAAAGGCGTTAAGACAGAAAGTGTTGGAGAAGAACCTAATAGACATGTTGTTATAAAATATGATAAATAAGTACCTTAGGGTGCTTTTTTAATACTATCATATTATATAAATTGTCTAGTTAAAACTGCTGATTAATATTGATTTTTATGAAAGTGGTGAATTGTATGAATTCTGATAACAAACAAACTGAAAAAGATATTCAAGAAAAAATAAGAAGAGTGGATGGTGCTATGTCTCAAGAAGGAATGCCGTTAACTAAAGAAATAAAGCGAAAACTTTATAATTGTATTATTGGTAAAACAACAACAGAAATTGAACGTAAAAAAATTATTGATAAATATAGAGGAATTTATGGATAATAAATATAAGTATACTTATGAAAGAACTCCGGATTATTGTTATAAAGGTACAGATGTTTTAATTAATAAATTAAATATAACAGATGAGGAAGCTTTGTTTAATGCTGAAAGAGAACTTGTATCTTTTAGAATTTATGAATTAAATGAAAAACCTTTAAAGGGAAATTTTGATTTTAAGTATTTGAGAAATATTCATAAATATTTATTTCAAGATGTTTATAGGTGGGCTGGGGATATAAGAGATTGTAATATTGCTAAACAAGATTTATTTTGTTTAGCAGAATATATAGAATCATTTGCTAATGATATATTTAATCGATTAAAAACAGATAAATATTATGTAAATTACGATTATGAAACTACTTTGAATAAATTAGTAGAGTTATTTGCTGATATTAATGCTTTACATCCGTTTCGTGAAGGTAATGGTAGAAGATCAATTTATTGATACATTTAAATATGTTGAGCCTGGACCTATTAATAGTTCAAATAATATAAATCAGTTTACTTTTTCTAAAATATATAATCAATTATTACTTTCAATAGGCTCTGAAGTTGATATTCTTTTGAAAGAACTATGTAAAATAGAAAATGATACTAGTGCAAACAATATGACAGAATATATTAAAGTTCTTAAAGATTATAAAAATTTTTCTAATGAAGGATGCCATTATATATACGATAATGAGATTATTTATCCTTGGATTGATTTTAAAGAAGATAAAAGTCCTGATTGATGATGAGCCTATATTTTATAGTACTTCTAATGATTTAGATAGCGAAAATAAATAGTTAGCATTTTTAATAACAAACTTGTTTCTTATTCCGGCGTTTGTCATAAAATATCTTAGAGGAGGATGTTTTATGGCTAAAAAGGTTGTTATTGATCCTGGTCATGGAGGAGAAGATCCTGGAACTAGTGCTAATGGAATTGTTGAAAAAGATTATACTTTGTTAATTAGTCAATATATGGCTGATCGTTTAACGGAACTAGGAATAGAAAATGCTTTAACTAGGGATAGTGATGTTACACTTGATTCAACGACAAGACCTAAGACTGCTCAAAGTTTATTTGGTACGGGTAGTGATGTTATTTTGGTATCTAATCATATTAACGCTGGTGGTGGAGATGGAGCAGAAATAATTTATGCTTTAAGAAATAGTGATACTTTATCTAGTAAGATAGCTAGTGAATTTATTAAGTCTGGACAAAATGTAAGAAAGTATTATCAAAGAAGACTTCCTAGTAATTCTAGTAAAGATTATTATTACATTTTAAGAGAAACACCTAATAATGAATCTATTATTGTGGAATATGGCTTTGCTGATTCAACAGGTGATGATGTCAATCAAATTAAAAATAATTATAAAGAACTTGCTGAGGCAGTTGTAAGGGCTCTTGCTAATTATATTGGTGTAGCTTATACAGCTCCAGCAGGAAGTGGTGGTAATTATTATACGGTTAAAGCTGGAGATACTTTATATGGAATTGCAAGAAATTATGGTATTAGTGTTGATGAACTTAAAGCTGCTAATAATTTAACAAGTAATACTCTTACAATTGGAGAAGTATTAATTATTCCGGAAGTAGAGACACCAGAAATTCCTGATGAAAATATTTATATTGTTAAAAGTGGAGATACTCTTTATTCTATTGCCAATAAATATGGTATGAGTGTTAATGAACTTAAATCTTTAAATAATCTTACAAGTGATGTTTTATCTATTGGTCAGGAATTAATAGTTAGTGAAGGTAATGCAGCAACACTCGATACTTATACAGTTAAATCTGGTGATACTTTGTATAGTATTGCTAATAAATATGGTTTAACAGTAAATGAATTAAAGCAACTTAATAATTTAACTAGTGATATTTTAAGTATTGGACAAGTGTTAAATATTAGTAATAGTGTATCATCTCCTAACCCATCTAATACTTATACAGTTAAAAGTGGAGACTCTTTATATAGTATTGCTAAAAAGTATGGTATAACGGTAGATGCTTTAAAAAGTGCTAATGGAAAAACTTCTAATTTACTTTCTATTGGAGAAATATTAGTTATACCACCTACAACAGCGACTACTAGAACTTACACGGTTAAAGCTGGTGATAGTTTGTGGAAAATAGCTACTAATTATGGGGTTAGTGTGAATGCTTTAAAGCAAGCGAATGGCCTTACAAGTGATCTTTTATCAATAGGTCAAGTACTTGTAATTCCTTAGTTTTGAGAAGTACTCTTGAGATTATTTTTGAAAAAATATTAATTGATAATTTTTTGTTTATAAAAATTAAAAGTAAAAAATTCTTGTTAATCTATTCGAAATATGATATATTGAATATGTAAGTGTTATCTACTTAGTGGATAACGCCTGCATTGTAGCAAACGTTATGCCTTTTGGCTAACGTCTTTTCTTTTGCTCATCTCTAATAATAGAGATAAGTAAAATTATTATAATCAGTAATAATCTAGTATCACTCATTTACATCCCTCCTACTTTCATAAAACCCCCTGAATAAAATCCAAGTAGTTATTACTACTAATAAAAAGAAAGCAGGCGCTACCACCAGTTAGATAACAGCATCTATTATGAAACTTTGTCTATAAAAAAGCAAGAGAAAGCGTTTGACAAATACTGACATTTTCTGACATCTGTGTCGAAAATAAAAAAATACCTATTTATTAAGGTATTTAGGATGGTCTATTTTACCAAGTAAATAATCTGCAGAGATATTATATTTTTTACATATTTGGTATAAATAAGTTGTAGCAATTGGAAAAAGTGCTCTTTCATATTTTGAAATTGTAGAATTATCTGTATTTAATATGGTTGCAATTTTTAATTGAGTTAATTTGTTTTCTTTTCTAAATTCCTTTAATCTTTGAGAAGATAAGTTAATATTTATTTCTTTTTTAGATTTGTTATAGTTTTTTAATTTAGTAAAATTAAAAATATAATCTAATGAAACACCAAAATAATTACATAAAGTATTTAAATGTTTTATTGGGATAGTTTGCTTGTTTTTTTCGTATCTGCTATATAGGCTATCAGATATTTTTAATAAGTTTGCCATTTCTACATTAGTAAGTCCTTGACGATCTCTTAAATTAAATAGTTGTTTTCCATAGTCCATAATATCACCATAATTATTTTCTCTTATTCAGAGTAATTAGCCTATTTATCCGAATAAATATTCCAATTTTTCTTGACTATGCAAAACACTAATAGTATAATTAGAATAGTTAAGGATCTTTAATTTTATGAAAGTAGATTATAAAATTGAAGATAAATAAAGAAATAGAATTTGAAATATTACATTCTAATAAACATAGAATATATCTTTTATGTGGTATTGTCTGTGTAGTGGTACTTATGGTTACTTTAATTGTTACGACATCAAAAGCTAAATATAGAACTACACAGAGTATTCATTTCATACAGGGAACTATTAATTATTCTCCATATGATTATAGAACAGTAGCTATGTATATAGATGGAGAACCAGTAGATAACATTACCTGATGGTAAATATGAATTAACAGAAGAATCATATTGTACTAATGAAGAGAATGTTAAAGATGAATCTATAACACTAAGTTATGATAGTGCTACTCAAGGATTATTAATTGCTCCAATGAATAAGAAAGGAACAAAGTGTTATTTATACTTTGAGGAACAAAAGCCACCGAAAGATGTAATATTAGCTAAAGAAGGAGGAACAGCCGCAATAGAAGCAAAAGGTACTCCAAACTTTGCAACTGTTGCCACAACCGATATGGGAATGTATGCAGCCGAAGATGATTATGGAACAAGTTACTATTATAGAGGAGCCGTTCAAGATAACTGGGTGCAGTTTGGAACAGATAGTAGTGGACAAGCACTCTATTGGAGAATCATAAGAATTAATGGAGATGCAACCATAAGACTCATCTATAATGGAATCAGTACTGCTCAAACAGGGGATAGTACTATGATAAGTACAGAAGAAGTATTCAATAGTGGTTGGAATGATAATATGTATGTAGGATATATGTACACGAATGGTCAACTGCATGGTTTGGGAACGAATAGTGATATCAAAACAACTATCGATAATTGGTATGCGAGTAACTTAGCAGATGAAGCAGAATATTTAGAAGGGAGTACAGGCTTCTGTGGAGATAGAACTATTGATCCAACAAGTAGTGGAACCGGAATAGGAACTAGTGCTACTGATTATGCAGCCTATCACCGATTAGTAAGTAATAAAGCCCCAATATTAACCTGTCCAGATAAGCAAGACTTGTATACAACAAGCGGAAGTAGTACAGGAAATGCAGCGTTACAATATCCAGTAGGACTCATCACTGCTGATGAAGCCACGTTTGCAGGGACTTTTCCATGGTCTGGCAATAATAATAATAATTATCTAAAGACAGGACGCTCATACTGGACTATGTCTCCGTATCACGGTTTCCATGCTTACGTGTTTTATGTGGCTTATTCCGGCAGTATGGGTGGCTACTACGTAGATGAAACGTTTGAGGACTCGTATGGCGTCCGACCGGTCATAAACTTTCGTAGTGATGTTTCCTTAACCGGTTCAGGAACAACATCCGACCCATTTAAAGTAGTTGGTGCATCATAGATGAGTTTGGCTCATCTTTTCTTTTGGAGTAAAATTTGTTATAATTTTGATGGTGAAGTATATGAAAGTTAGAGGATTTGAAGTAGTAAAGGGTTATGAGGATAAAGATATTCATTTGCCTGTTCGTAAAACTGAACATTCTGCTGGATATGATGTGGAAGCTGCAGAAGATGTAGTTATTCCACCATTTAAATTAGGTGGTAAGCCTACATTAATTCCTACGGGTTTAAAGGCTTATTGTTTAGATGATGAATTTTATATGCTTGTTAATCGTAGTAGTGGGCCTAAAAAAGGATTAGTAATGTGTAATAGTATTGGTATTGTTGATAGTGATTATTATGGTAATATAGATAATGATGGACATTTTTATTTTCAATATTATAATGTATTAGACCATGATATTGTAATACATAAAGGAGATGTTATTGGACAAGTAATATTTCAAAAGTATTTATTGTGTGATAATGATTGTGCTAAAGGTAAGAGAATTGGTGGATTTGGTTCTACTGATAAAAAATAACCGAGTTTTACTCGATTAATAAAGTTCTTGACATTGTCCACTAATTGGTTTGTAAAAGCAGTGATTTTTGTATTTTCCAGCTAGAGGTTGGCTATACCAAGTAGATGTACAGCTATTAGATCCTGGGGCATAAAACCATAAAGAATGTGTTGCAGGATAATAATATTCTCCTCGTAAAGTTCTTTGGGCAAGATTTTTTTCAGCTGTTGTTGCGGATGCTTGAAAAAGAGAAGAATTTGTTCCGACAAATTGATTGGGTTGATAGATGGCATCTTCAATACTATCAATATTTTTGAAAGTATAACAATCGGCAATTACTCTGTTTACAACAACATTTCCCACCATAAGCATGCCTAAATCTCCTTCTGTTTGGGCTTCAGCTCGCATAATTCTTGCGAGTAGATCTAGTTCTTTCGTAGTATAATTTACTAACATAATAAAATCACCTAATTTATTATATGAAAATGTGTGACTTTTACGCAAAAATGTCCACTTTTTTAGTAGTTAATTTTATACGAAAATGTCTCTACAGAAAAATGCTATATTTTTTAAGTCTTAGTCATTTTTATGCGAAAATGTCTCTGATTTTATGTTGC
>DVJF01000048.1 GCA_018716965.1 Candidatus Caccenecus avistercoris
ATCTGTTATTAAAATACTCCTTTTCTTTAAATTAATCAATAAAAAATGCACATTTTTATAGTGAAAAACGTGCATTTAGTTATAAAATTGCTATTTTTTTCAATCACGAGAATTATCTTTTTAATTCAACGCATATTAAAAATTTTCAAACAAAAACAGTTAGTAATAAATACTAACTAAAACATATTATCCACAACACCACTTTATATCATAACTAATCTAAATTCAAATAATTAATATACTCTATAAAGTAAAGAGGAATGTTTATTATTTTACCATCTTTACTCAAATTATTTAATGAAAATCTAAATGATATTTCATTATCATTGTTCATATTATATTTTGTCAAACTATTATGATTAGTACTTTTATTGGATTTTACTTCTATAGGAATTATTCTATTGTTTCTTTGTATAACAAAATCAATTTTATTTCTATCAAAAGTATAATAGTTAGGAGCTTCATCTAATACATACGTTAACATATTAGCAACATAATTTTCTGTAAATGCCCCCTTAAATTCTTCTAAAAGTTTATTACCTTCTAGAATTATTTTACTATCTAAATTAGACATCCTTCTTAAAAGCCCCACATCATTCATATAAATTTTAAAAGCTGATAAATCATTATATGCTTTTAAAGGAAATGCACATTTTCGCACTAAGTAACATTTAGAAATCAAATTAGCATCATTTAACCAATTTAAAGAACCTTCATATTCTCTAGCACGCGCACCTTCTTTGATTACTTGATAAATGAATTTTTTATTCTCCTTTGCTAATTGCGATGGTATGCCATTCCAAATCAAAGATATTTTATTAGCTTCACTAGCATCTGTATGTTTTGAAAAGTCATTTTCATAGGAATCCAAAATATTCTTTTGAATTTTATTAACCTTTTCTATATCTTTGTCGTTAACCCAACTAGATACTGCTTCAGGCATACCTCCAATAATGTAATAAACTTTTAATTTTTCTATTAATTGATCCTCAAACAATTTAGGAATTTTTTGTATTTCTTTAATTTGTCTCATAGCTAAGACTAAATTTTCCGCCCCATCAGCAATTAAAAATTCACTAAAAGTCATGGGATATAAATTCAAAAAATCCACTTTTCCTACTGGAAAAGAAATTTTAGAAAGTCTTATCCCGAGTAAAGATCCAGCACAAGCAACATGATATTCACTTGCTTCTTCACAAAAATATTTCAACGAATTTAATGCATTAGGACATTCTTGAATTTCATCAAAAATTATTAATGTTGTATTTGGATTTATTTTTTTCCCAGCTGCCAAAGATAATTGTTCAATAATTCTTTTAGGATCTTTTGTATTTAAAAACAACTCTGCTAATCCATAATCATGATCAAAGTTAAAATATGCTGTATTCTCATAATAATTTGCTCCAAATTCTTGTAATATATATGTCTTACCAACTTGCCTTGCACCCTTTAAAATTAAAGGCTTTCTATTCTTATCATTTTTCCAATCAATTAATTTCTCCATTATAAACCTTTGCATAAGATTATCACCACCAAATTATATCACATTTTTGCATATAATATGCCACTTTTTATCACACTTTTGCAAAGCTTTCGAACAAAATAATCACACTTTTGTATTTGCCTTTAATCAAATAAAAGAAACTTATATGTAAAATCGCAAAATAAATAAATAAAAACCCCGTAATTTACGGAGATAATAACTACATGGTGCTGAAGACGGGAATCGAACCTGCGACCTACGCATTACGAGTGCGTTGCTCTACCGACTGAGCTACTTCAGCAAGTAAATTTATTATAACACAAAAAACACTTTAGGAAAACCTAAAGTATCACATTAATGCCATTTTCATCTTTTCTAAACTTCTTTTTTCATAACGACTTACCATCACTTGTGTCATATTAAGCTTTTTAGCTACTTCACTTTGCGTTAAATCTTCAAAGTACCGAGCTCTAATAATTTTTTGTTCGCAAGAATTTAACACTTTAAAACTATCATCAATATCAATTTTTAAATCAGAATTTATCTCTCGCTTATCAGGTATCACTTCATGTAAATTAAGTTCACTAGCTTCATCATCCAAAGAAATCATAGCACTACTACACGCTACAGCTTCCCGAACCAAATTATAATCCATTTCTAAAAATTCTGCTACTTCATCATCCGATGGAATATAACCTAATCTTTGAGCCAACTCATATCTTGTTTTTTGAACCACTTTATATAGCTTTAATAATTCTTTACTAACTTTAATATCTCTATTTGAATTAACTAGCTGATACATTTCTCCAAATATATAAGAATAAGCATAAGTACTAAATTTAGCTTCACTTGTATCTCGAAAATTTTGATAAGCTTTAAGTAAACCAATAACTCCTACCTGAATCAAATCCTCTCTAGATACATTATAAAATTTATTAGCGATTTTCTTTATTAAGCCCATATGAGCTTCAATTAATTCATTTGTTGTCATTATATATTTATAAGTTTATAAGCAGCAAGTTCATTACTAGCTACTCTCATTCTAAGTCTTTTCATTTTTTCTCTTAAAAAATCGCTAACTTCACATAAACATATCTTACCCTTATTAGTACGTATTGCACACTTTGTATTAAGCAAGGAATCTAATCCTGACTCATCAATATTTTCTAATTCATACAAGTTAAAAACTAAATATTTAATTTTATGCTTAAGTACTACTGGTACTACATAGTTATTAATCTTATAGCACACTTTCCTATCAAGTACACCTTTTAACCGAACATATAAAATCCCTTTCTCATACTCCATATCCACTTTTAACATATCCACTTCTCCTTTGCTACTTTAATATAGTACAAAAAAATTTCATTTTAAACACATTCGACGAATGTTGTCAAAACTTCTATTTTTTCGCTAGCAATTATGCTATAATAAGTGTAAAGATAGGAGTCTAATGTTATGAATATTGAAAATGTCTGTAAGGTTTATAAAACCAAAAATGATGAAGTTAAAGCCTTAGATAATGTATCATATGAATTTAAACCAGGAAAATTATATGCCATTATGGGCCATAGTGGTTCAGGTAAATCCACATTAATCTCTATTTTAGGACTGATTGAAACTTACACCAGTGGAAAAATTACCATTAACAACGAAGATATAAGCAAACTAAAAGATAATGATTTATCAAACTTAAGAATGAAATATATTGGTTTTGTTTTTCAAGATTTTTACCTGGATGAACATTTAAAAGCATATGAAAATGTCATGCTTCCCATGCTAATTAACAAAGAAATAAAAAAAGAAGAAAGAAAAGAAAAAGCTATTAAATTACTAACCGATTTAGGCCTAAAAGATAGAATCAATCACTTTCCAAAAGAAATGAGTGGTGGTGAACAACAAAGAGTTGCCATTGCAAGAAGCCTAGCCAATGATCCAAAAATTATTCTTGCCGATGAACCAACTGGCAACTTAGACGAAGAAAATGAAAAGCTAGTATTTGAAACATTAAAAGATTTAGCTAAAAAAGGAAAATGTGTTATTGTAGTAACCCATAGTGAAGAAATAAAAAAATATGCTGATGAAATCTTAAAAATCACTAAAGGAAAACTAGAGGTTTAGTATGAACTTAAAAGATAGACTATGGATTATAAAAAATTATATTTTTGATAAAAGAAAT
>DVJF01000049.1 GCA_018716965.1 Candidatus Caccenecus avistercoris
AGCAACATAAAATCAGAGACATTTTCGCATAAAAATGACTAAGACTTAAAAAATATAGCATTTTTCTGTAGAGACATTTTCGTATAAAATTAACTACTAAAAAAGTGGACATTTTTGCGTAAAAGTCACAATCTCTGTCAGTTATAACTGACATTATTCTTGAAAAAACGCCAAAACTACAGTATAATTAAGTAAGAATACTAGGAGGAGCTTATGAGAAAAATTATTGCTAGTTTAGACATTGGAACAAGTACCATAAAACTGATAATAGGTGAGTTTATTAAAAATAAGCTTAATATTTTATGCACCTCTGAAGTACCTAGTAAAGGAATGAAAAAAGGACTTATTTATCGTCGTGATGAATTAATTCCTGTCTTAAAAGAAACTTTTCATAAAGCTGAAGAAATGTTAGGTATACCCGTTAAGGAAGTAGTTTTATCCATACCAGCTTATTATACCGAAGCTAGAATGTCTGAAGGATCTAGTACAATTACTAGTGAAGATCATGTAATAACCCATCAAGATTTAATAAGAGCTATGCATGCGGCTAGTTATAATCAAATAGGAGAAGATGAAGAGTTAATATCTATTTTACCCACCACTTATAAAATAGATAATGATATTGTAAAAAATCCTATTAATATGATTGGCAAAAAATTATCTTTAAAAGCCGTTTTAATTACAGCTCCTAAAAGTAGTGTTATAGACTTTTTAAAAGTATTAGATACTATTGGTATTAAAGTAATTGATGTCGTAACTTCATCTTTAGGAGATTATGCTAGTAATCGTTTTAAAGAGTCCGGAAGTAAATTTGGAGCTATTATTAATATTGGTGAAGAAACAACAACGGTCTCAATCTTTAATAAAGGTATATTAACTAGGGCAGAAGTAATAGAGCTAGGTGGTGCCAATATTGATAATGATATTGCCTACATATATAAAATAACAAAGAAAGATGCCCGAGAGTTAAAAGAAAGCGTTGGTCTAGCTTGTAGTGATCAAGCCAGAAAAGAAGAAAAAGTAACTTTAACTGATCGCTTAGGAGAAGAAGTTACAATTAATCAATTAGATTTAAGTGAAATTATCGAAAGTAGGTTAAGAGAAATACTAGAATTAGCCAAAAAACAAATTAACCTCTTAACAAAACGCGAAATTGAATATATAATTATAACTGGGGGGTCTAGCGAAATTGGAGATTTTAACAATTTGCTCGATAAAGTCTTTACTAAACCCCATATTCTTGGTAAAATAGATATTGTAGGTGCTAGAAATAACAAGTTTAGCACTACACTTGGAATTATTAAATATTATAATGGAAGATTAAAATTAAAAAATAAAGAATATTCCGTATTTAACTTAGACGAATTAGAAATATTAAGTGGTATTCATAAAAAAGTGAGTATCAATGAAAATTCGATATTAGGAAAATTATTTGGATATTTTTTTGATAGTTAAGGAGAGTGCAAAATATGAACGGTTTAGAAATGGATCAAATAGCTAAAATCAAAGTCGTTGGTGTCGGAGGCGGTGGCAACAATGCAGTAAACCGAATGATTGAAGAAGGAGTAAAAGGTGTCGAATTTATAGTAGTTAATACTGACTTACAAGTTTTAAATGCTTCTAAATGTGAAAATAAAATTCAAATTGGGGCAACGATTACGGAAGGACTTGGCGCTGGTGCTAATCCCGAAATAGGACGGGCTGCTGCTATTGAGTCAAAAGTAGATTTAGAAGAAGCTATTAAAGGTGCTGACATGGTCTTTGTAGCATGTGGTATGGGTGGTGGAACCGGTACTGGTGCTGCTCCTGTAATCGCGGAAATAGCTCAAGAATCAGGTGCTCTAACAGTAGGTATTGTAACAAAACCATTTAGATTCGAAGGCAAAAGAAGAATGGAAAATGCTTTACTAGGACTTGAAGAATTAAAGAAAAATGTCGATACCCTAATTGTTATTCCAAATGATAAATTAAGAGATATCATTGATAGAAATACATCATTTAAAGATGCCTTCAAAGAAGTAGATAATGTTCTTCATCGTGGTGTCCAATCAATTTCTGATTTAATCGCTGTAACAGGAATTATTAACCTCGACTTTGCTGATGTTAAAACAGTTATGCAAAAAAGTGGAACAGCTATTATCGGTATTGGCTGCAATGCTGGTGAAAATAGAGCCATTGAAGCAGCTCGTCAAGCTGTTGCTAATTCATTACTTGAAGCTACGATTGAAGGAGCAACGAATGCTATCGTAAATGTTACAGGTGGTTCAAACTTAACATTATTCGAAATCGAAGATGCTGTAGAAACAGTTCGTGCTGCTGCTAATAACGATGTTAACATTATCTTTGGTGCTATTCAAAATGATAATTTAACGGATGAAGTAATTGTAACAGTTATTGCTACAGGTTTTGAAGATCAAGGCGAAACTGATGAAATGCTATTTAGTGACGATAACAAAATGCCAAGACGTCGTCAAGTAGAAGAAACTCTTGATGATGAATATGACATTCCGCCATTCCTAAGAAGCAAAGATAGATTTTAAGAACGTATAAGTCGTTCTTTTTTCTTTTGATAAAAAAGAAAATATCTTATAGAAATAAGATTGTAATACTACTATATTTTTGCTATACTTAAAGAGGTGATAAAGAGTATGAATATCTTGGTTATTCCTAGTTGGTATCCGAATGGCTTAGATCAACTAATGGGTATTTATCACAAAGAGTTTTGTGAAGCTCTAGCGATAATTAAAAATGTTACGGTAAATATGCTTTTTATAGAAAGAGAAAGACTAAATAATCCCTTGAAGTTTTTATTTATGCCCAAACATAAAAAGATAAACGAAAAAAATTATCATATTTACATTACAAGAATGTTAAATAGAGAAAGAATAAGTTATAAATGGCAGATGCATCGTTATGTGAAAGTTTTAAATAAAGCATTTAAAAAATATTTAAAGCATCATCCTAAACCAGATATTATACATGCTATGGTAACACTTCCTGCCGGCTATGCTGCATGTGTTTTAGGAAAAAAATATAATATTCCGGTAGTGATAACTGAGCATGCTTCTTATGCCAAAACTCTTTTTGAAGGCAAAAACAAACCTTTTGGCTTATATGCTTTAAATAATGCCCGGTATTTTACAACCGTAAGCAAATATATGTTAGAAGAAATACCAAATTCGAATACTCCTAAAGATGTTTTACCTAATTTAGTAGATACAAATTTTTTTAAATTACCACATAAAAAAGTAAGCGGGCTAAAACTAATTCAAGTATGTGCTTTTAGAAAAGGTAAAAGAATTGAAGACATGCTTAAAGCTTTAAAATTAATTGTGGATAAAAAAGAAATAAAAGATATTTCCTTAACAATTGTAGGAGATGGCTATTTAAAAAATTATTATCAAAATACTTGTCATGAGTTAGGATTAGATGCTTATGTCAATTTCGTTGGCCGTAAAACCAAAAAAGAAATAGCTACTATTTTAAATGAGCATAATATTTTTGTTATAACAAGTGATAAAGAAACATTTTGTATTCCAGGTATTGAAGCTTTAGCTAGTGGCATGCCTATCGTATCTACCAAATGTTTAGGCCCTGAAGAATATATTGATGAAAAAAATGGTAAATTAATAAATGTTGGTGATATCGAAGCCTTAGCAAATGCTATTATAGAAGTATATAAAAATTTAGATCAATATGATATTTCTTATTTAAGAGCTACTGCTGAAAGGTATTCTCCTAAAAATATAACAAATAAAGCGTTAAAGATATATAAAGAAATCATAAAAAATAAAGAGGTGTAATATGAGTATAATTAGTTATGCATTAAAAGGAAACTTAAAAAAGTTTAATGCCAAAATAAACGAATTAGCTAAAAAAGAAAATCGTAGTTCTTTAGGATTAAAGCTAAATTTTTTAAATTGTTTTCGCTTAATTGGCTGTGGATACAGTGACTATTTAAATT
Organism: Candidatus Caccenecus avistercoris; assembly: GCA_018716965.1. Classification (GTDB taxonomy): domain Bacteria; phylum Bacillota_I; class Bacilli_A; order RF39; family UBA660; genus Caccenecus; species Caccenecus avistercoris. The sequence goes on from DVJF01000049.1 coordinate 3,965, forward strand.
ATGAATTATATAACAAAACAAAAAAAGAAGTATTAGAATATGCATCCATTAAAGATCAAGATAAGTTTTATGAAATAATAAGTCCCTCTAAATACAAAACCTTTTTTACTATTAAAACAAACTTTTTACGTAATTTTAAAAAATATATAAAAAGAGACTTCTTTGATAATGGTACATTAGAAGAATTAAAATCTTTCTTAGCAAAACACGATTATTTTATGATGAAACCTTATGATGGTCTAGGAGGATCAGGAGTAGAAAAAATCTATACGAAAGACATTAAAAATATTGAAGAATTTTATCAAAAGTTAAAAGAAGAAAAATTATTTTTAGAAGAATATGTCGAGCAACATCCAAAAATAAGCGAAATTTGTAGTAGTAGTGTAAATACGATTAGAATTATGACTTTTAGTTATAATGGTAAAAATGAAATTCTTTTTGCCTGTATGCGTTTTGGTAATGGCACATCTAGTGTCGATAATTTTCATAAAGGTGGTATGGCTTGTTTAGTCGATCTAGAAACAGGTAAATTAGTAGGAGAAGCTTTTAATAAAAACTTAGACTATTTTGCTGCTCATCCTAAATCTCATATCAAGTTTGATGGTTTTCAAATACCTAATTGGGAAAAAATCAAAAAATTAGTTTTAGAAGCATCTTTAGTAAATAAAAACATTCATGTTGTTGGCTGGGATGTAGCTGTAACAAAAGAAGGAGCAACATTTATTGAAGGAAATAGAAGACCAGGATTTGATTTGGTACAGGTTTTATCCAAAAAAGGTCGAAAAGATATTATGCGTCATTGCCTAAATATTATAAATGAGGAAGAACATACAAATTATAAAATTTAGTCAAATTATATTTTTTCATAAGTTTTATATAGAATAACTTATCATTTTTTTGTATAATAAGAGTAGGTGACTAAAGATGATATATTTAGATTATAGTGCAACAACACCAATAGGCTTTGAAGTACTAGATACATATAATAAAACAAGCAAAGATTTTTTTGGTAATCCCAATTCTCTGCATGAGCTTGGGGTGAAATCCAAAAATTTAATGAATAGTGCAACGAAACAAATTGCCGAAATACTAAATATTAATGAAAGAGAAATTACTTATACGAGTGGTGCCACGATGTCTAATAATTTAGCCATTCTTGGGGCAGCTATGCACAACCACAAGAAAGGACATCATATTATTGTTTCTAAATTAGAGCATCCCTCTATCTATGCTATATGTGATCACTTAGAAAGTTTAGGCTTTGAAATTAGTTATGTAAATAATGATGAAGAAGGATTAATTGATTTTGAAGATTTAAAAAGATTAATCAGGGAAGATACGATACTCGTAAGTATATGTGCTGTAAATAGCGAACTAGGAATTAGACAACCCCTAAAAATGATTAGACAAATTATTAAAAAAGAAAACCCTAATACCATTTTTCATTCTGATATGACTCAAGCGATTGGTAAAGTAAGTATTAGTATGCATGATGTCGATTTAGCAACATTCGCTGCTCATAAAATATATGGTCCTAAAGGTATAGGAGTTTTATATAAAAGTAATAATGTAACTATTTCTCCAGTTTTATTTGGTTCTGGACACACGAATATGTTAAATCCGGGAACTCCTGCTGTACCTTTAATTGTTGCTTTATCAAAAGCGGTAAGACTAGCTACGACGGATATTGAAAAAAGAGAAAGATTTATTGAAAGATTAAATTTAAAAATAGTAGATGCTTTAAAAAAATACAATGGGGTTATGATTAATAAAACGAAATACAGTATTCCTCATATCTTAAATATTAGCTTACGAAATATTAAAGCGGAAACTTTCTTACATGCTCTAGAAGAATTTGAAGTATATGTAAGTTCCAATACAGCTTGTTCAAGTGCTACATTATCTAGCAGTGTTATGGCTGTTTATAATGATAAAGTAAGAGCATCATCTACTCTTAGAATTAGCTTATCTCATCTTACAACAACTGATGAAGTAAATAAATTTATATCTTATTTTGATGGAATATATCGCAAACTTAGTGGACTACATGATTAATTTGTAGTCTCTTTTCTTTACAAAATTTTAAATTTTAAGTATAATACTCATGTGATGTTTATGGAGAAAGTTATATTAATTAAATATGGAGAATTATCAACGAAAAAAGACAATATCAAATTCTTTTTAAAAAAGTTAAAAGAAAATATTTTATTTGCTCTAAATGATTTAGATGCCCTAGTAACTTATGATTTAGGCCGTATGTTTATTCACACAAATGAAAACTTTGATGAAGTAGTAAATAGAGTCAAAAATATTTTCGGCATACATGAAATAAATATTGGTTATGTAATAGAATCTACTGATTTTGATATTGTAAAAGAAGAAGTATTAAATCTATTAAAAGCCAAAGAATTTACAACATTTAAAGTAGAAAGTAAAAGAAGTAATAAAAAAATAAATACAACCAGTGTCCTATTAAGTAAAAACTTAGGAGCTCATATATTAAAAAACATTCAAGGCTTAAAAGTAGATGTGAAAAATCCCGAAGTACTAGTAAATGTGGAATATCGAATAAATAATACTTTAGTTTATTTTGAGAGTATTAAAGGGCTAGGTGGATATCCCGTAGGAACGCTTGGCAAAGGATTATTAATGTTAAGTGGAGGAATAGATTCTCCCGTTGCCGGTTATCTAACTATCAAAAGAGGTGTAAAAATAGAAGCTATTTATTTTGAAAGTCCACCTCATACTAGTAATGAAGCCAAAAACAAAGTGAAAGATCTAGCTAAAAAATTAGCCGTATACAACAATGATATCATTTTGCATGTTGTTAATTTTACTGAAATTCAAGAAGCTATTTATAAAAATATTCCCCATGATTATTTAATAACGATCATGAGAAGAATGATGTACCGCATAAGTGCCATTATAGCTAGTCGTAGAAATGCTAAAATTTTAATAAATGGAGAATCTATTGGTCAAGTGGCCAGTCAAACTTTAACTAGTATGAGTGCGATTAATGAAGTGGTGAGTATGCCTGTAATAAGACCTCTTGCTTGTTTTGATAAATTAGACATTATTGATATTGCCAAAAAAATTGATACTTACGAAACAAGTATTTTGCCATTTATAGATTGTTGTACGATATTTGTCCCCAAGCATCCCGTCATTAATCCAAGTATTGAAAAATGTCGTGAATATGAAGAATTAGTACCATTTAAAGATTTAATTTATGAAGCTGTAAAAAATCATGAAATGATAACAATTAAAGCTCATGAAGAAGAAAGTGAGTTTAAAGATTTATTATAGAGATATATTCTCTATAATTTTTTATTAGTTCTTTTACAAATATCGAAGGGTTATCTTTAGGAACAAATAAATAGCAATAATTTTTAGTACGGGTTAAAGCTACATAAAATAGTCTTCGCTCTTCTTCAAAAGGGTACTTATCATAATGTTTAATGACATATTTAAGTATTTTTTCATCTTTAATTTTAGATGGAAGAGAATTAGTATTATTAGTTAAATTGATAATAACAACATTATCTTCTTCAAGCCCCTTAGCTTTATGTATGGTCTTATAATAAATATTATAATTGTGATAGAGTATTTGATTATTTTCTATTTTTAATTTATCATTTAAAACAGTATATATATCAGCATTATTTCTACCTAAAATCATCAAGTTAGGAGCATTTATTCTTTTAATAAGTTTGTAAAAATCATTCTTCATATTCTTGTAATAGCATACCACAATAGGCTTAAGAATACTTTTATTAGATTTTAGCTTTTTCTTCATCTGTCTTGGATTTTTCATGATAAATGATCCCGCAACATGAATAAGTTCCTTACTATTACGATAAGTATTAGTAATATAAAGCTCTTTAGCCGGTGCAAAGTGTTTTCTAAAATCCAAAAAATTATTAATATCACAACCAGAGAAACGATAGATCGATTGAAAATCATCCCCAACTACTGTAACATAAGCTTTAGTCTTACTAGCAATTGCTTGAACCAATCTTTCTCGAACCAAAGAAGTATCTTGATATTCATCAACAATAATATATTGATAAGACTTATTAATTCCTTTTTCGGATACAAGTTTGGTAGCCAAATAAATCATATCATCAAAATCAATAGTACCAGTTGAAGCCTTTTCTAATAGATACATTTCATATATTTTTTTAATAATTTTTATCATAGGTAAATCTCTTTTTTTCGCTTTTTTTAAAATATCATGAAAATATTTAGAATCATAATAATTAGCAATAAAAAGACGAATAAAACGAATAATCACTTTTTTATAATCCTGAAATTCTTGCTTTTTTTCATATTTTTTATCCCAAAAAAGACGTTCAAAATAACGACTATGCGTACTAGCAAGTGTTTCTTCGATTAAGTATTCTAATAAATCTTCGCTAGCTATATGATACTGGATATGATGTTCTTTTAATATTTCTAAAGAAAGTTTATGAAAAGTATAGACTTTGGCCTTTTGATTTAATTCTTTGCTTATTTTTTCTTCCAAACTATTTGCTGCGTTATTTGTAAAAGTAATACATAAAATATTTTCTAAAGGGACTTGCATATAAAGTACTAAATATTTAATTTTACCAACCATAGTTGTACTTTTACCAGCCCCAGCTCCAGCGATAATAATTGTATTAGTATCATTTACTAAAGCAGCGCTCATTTGTTCTTTATCAAGTTCATATCCTAAAACATCTAACTTCATGACATCACCAATTATCTTTTCCCTAAAAATAAGAAACAAAAAATTTCTTGCTTCTATATTTAAAATATGTTATATTAAATATGTAAGTGTTATCCAGTTGGGGATAACGCCTGCGTTTTGTTGCAGACGCTACTTAGCGTCTTTTTTCATTGCTATCTTTAGAGATTAGCATGATTATTATAATAAGTAATAATGTCATATCACTCATTTACATCACCTAGCTTTCATAAAAACCCCCTGAATATCAGGTGGTAGTGTGCAAAGTTTTTGCAACTTCTACCCATTTTTCTCTTTATTTATCTATATTTTTCTATATTTTTACTGTACCCCTCTATTTTTTGAAGTACTTTTTATATAGAAATGATTATTTTCATCTATCA
>DVJF01000050.1 GCA_018716965.1 Candidatus Caccenecus avistercoris
GATATGAAGTATTGGGAAAATAAATCTCAAAAAGACAAATTAAAAATGGTTGATGTTTTTAAAGAACAAATTATAGATTTAGAAAAAGTTGTACCTAATTTTAAGGTAGCAAATGCTACTATACATTTTGATGAATCAAGTCCTCATCTTCATATCATAGGAGTTCCTTATAAAGATAATTGTAAAACAGGTTTATCAAGACAAGTTGGAAAATCTGATGTGTTTACTAAAGAATCTTTAACTATAATTCAAGATCAAATGAGAGTTTATTGTATCAATTCATTTAATAAAGTTTATAGTTTAAAAGAAGAACTTAAAGAAAAACAGCAAGGTAGAAATCGAGATATTAATGTAAAAGATATGGGCAATTATCAGAGAATGAAAAAACAACTAAATCTAGATAAAGATAAATTAGATAAAGCCAACAAAAAATCATTGGAACTAGATAATAAGTCCAATGATATAAAAGAACAAATTAATAATCTTAAAATTTCTAAATTGAATAAAGATAATCTCATTTTATCAAAAGAGGATAAAGAAAAACTTATTAAATATATTAATGAAGTTAATAAAACTAATAATGACTTTAAATCAATTCAAAAACTATCTATTACTTTAAATGATGTAGATACCGAACTTAAAGAAAATAAGAAAAATATTGCCAAATTAGAAAAAGAAAATTATAAGTTAAAACAGACTATTGAAGATTTGAATTATCAAATAAATGAAAACAAGGAAGAAATAAGTAAACTTAAATCTACTATAAATAATTTAAAACAAACTATCTCATATTGGAAAGATAAATTTGATAAATTAATTTCTTTCTTACACAGTAAAATTCATAACTGGTATGATAAAGATGATAAATATTTAGATGTTGTGAACGATATGTATAAAGATGATGTATTGGATGATGAAGATATTGAAGATATAGAATTAAGCACAGAAAAAGACGATTACGAATTGTAGTCGTCTTTATGAATTATTTCATCGTTTGTGTACTCGTACCTTTTATTTCCGAAGATATAATAGAAAACTCATCTATATTTTCCCAACATTCTTTTTGTTGGTCTAATGATTTTTTTAATCTTAATTCAAATATTTGTTGACTATTTATAAAGGCTTGATCTGGATTAATATTATAATCTAATATAAAACTTGCTGCTTTTGCATTTATAATTGCTTCTTTTATCTCATCAGGATTAATTGGTCTAGATATATTTTTATAATATTGGTACGCTGATTTATAGGCATCTAGCAATTGAAATTGAGATAAATTTTTAAAATCAATATCCATTCCTAAAAAAGCATTTAAATTTATTAAATTATATCTTAATTTTTCATAATGTTCAGCAATTATTTCTTCTTCTGTTTTTCCAGTAGTCATTTGTTCAATTACATTAACTTGATTTAATAACTTTATAGATTTATCAAAATTATCAGGAGATAAAAAATTATAATAAAAACTTGAAATATCAGTTCCAGATGGAATTTGCTTATGATAATAATTATTTATATTACTATCTTGGATTAAAAATGCATTAAATCCTAGCATATCATCTTTATCTTTAGGGGCATCAATAGTTGGATCACAATGCAAACAATGTAAATAACCATTTTTATCATGAATAATAACTTCAAAATTAGCATGTGATCCTAATGGATTTTCATATTCATCAAAAGTTTCAGAATGTTTATAAAGAAAAGGAATGTTGAATTGTTCACATAAAAAACTCATCAATTGACAATATCCTTGGCAAACCCCCATATTCGTTATTAATGTACCAATAATATCATGACTGGTATCTTGTTCAACATAAACTCTATTAGCAACAAATTCATATATCAATGAAAATATTTCTAATTCATTTAACTTTCTTGAGTTTCCATTTTCAAATATTGTCATACAATTCAAATTATCAATGAAATTTTTTACTATTGTAGTAGCTTGTGATATTTCAAAATCTGAATAAGGGATATTATTTCCTGTATATTTATTAAATGTTTGTAATAACTTTTGTTTTATTTTTAATTCATTTGCTTGTTCCATTTTATCAAATCCTTTCTTAAATTTTATCTGCTTCTACCAGAATTTTGGGCAATATTTTGTTGTTGTAGATTTCTAAGTCCATTAAATATATCTCCTTTATGAACCATACCTTTTTGAGGAGTAGTTTCATCTAGGTAATATTCTTCATCAAATTTATCATTAAATTTTATTTTTATATTTTCTCTGTCAAAAGCAAATAAAATACCTTCTGTTGGATAAGAATATGTTGATATAAAATCAATACTTCCATCTTTTTGTAATTTGCCACTTATTTTTCTTCTTAAGTATGGATCAAATTTTCTTGAAAAGCCCATTCTAAACTCTGGATTATCCCTACCAATTTTTTTATCTTTTTTTCTAGGAACACAAAATACAATAGTAGTATTAGCACCTAAATGATTGTATTCTAATAAAAGTTTTGCACTTAATTGACTACACATAACAGTAGTTGCTTTTTCAGTAGGAAGATATGTTTCATATTTTGCTTGTAATTCTCCATTTCTTTTATTCGTTTTTATCCAATTTTCTAATCTATCTAAATTTCTTTCACTAATAGTACAATCATCTAATATTTCTGACTTTGTATCAGTTGTTTCATACATTGGATAGTGTAAACCTTCTTCCGAAAGAATACCAGAAACATTACCCTTAAAAGTTGAATGGAGCATTATGCAATAACCATTTTGATCCATCCAATCATTTAAAAAATTTATTCTAGCATTCATTTTCTCTCCAATTATTTGTTGTGCTTGGCTTTCAGTTAATTGACCTTCATCGTATAACATATGTATCCTCCTAACATTATTAAGTATATTTAACATAATTATACCATTAAATTACACTTTATTAGCAAAAATCATTGTTATATTTACAAATTAATGGTATTATTGTTATAGAAATTGATATTACTTATCAATGAGTGAGAAAAGTTGTAAATAACTTTACCAATCGCTCCATTGACGAATCTGTTCGAACTTTTATGTTTGAACTTAACATATAATCAATCCAAACGGATTGATTTTTTTATGTTCCAAACTCCCATAAAATTTAGAAATACATAACAATTATTATAAGAAGAAAAAATTGTAACATTTTACTGCTACAATTTTAATACTCTAATTCTTTTTTATGAATAACAATCCATTTTCCATTTTTCTTTGCTCCAACTCTTTGAATATATCCATTATTGACTAATTTGCTTAAATGATACCTAACCATTCTAGGAGTTAAATTCAAGAATGCAGCCATTTCTGCTTGTGTAATATTAGGCCTATCTAAAATCAATTTAATAATACTTTCTTCCATTTTACTTAAATTAAATTCTGAATAATCAAATTTAACCTTTTGATTTTGGATGCTATATTCAAAATCATTTTCATTATATTTAATACTTACTATTATAAAATGGGGATAAAACTGATAAATACTTTTATCATATTTTTTTAGTATTTTTCTTATTCCTGTTCCCAAATGCTCTACTAACTCTAGATCTTTAAATATCCTCATAAGTTCTGGATTTTTAGGAGCAGAATATCCTTTTAAAAATTCTTCTTCTGTAAATTCATCTTGAATACCACCAAAGGAAGATATTTCTAGTCTATCACTAAAAAATTCAAATTTTGGTGGATATTCATTAGACCAATCGTTATGAACAATAGCATTTATAATTGCTTCTCTAACAGCATTATAATCATACATCGATTTTTGAATACGTTCAGGATAAGTAATTTTTGCAAATACCTTATTTTCTATTTTGAATTTTTCTAATACTCTATAAGTAGCTGTAATTAAAGAGCAATCGCCAAATTCATAATATTCTTCTATTTCATCCACATCACCACCAACATATTTAGCAACCTTTATAGAAATTCTATTATTATCTGCCAATAGATAAGCAATATAGTTAAATTTATTATCATTAGTATAAAACTCTAATTGTTTTTCAAAATTTTCTCCAACATCAAATCCTTTTTCCATATAATACATTTTTAATTGTCTAAAAGTTAAATCTTGTATTGGAGATACAATGTTTTTTAAAGATTCTTTAGTTCTTGATCTAAACATTTTATTTATTAAAGTAGTCGTCATTTTTTCATTTGAACTACCAACTCTAATAAAACAACTATCAGATGTCATTCCCATACCTTTAATGTGATATGGTCTTTCCGTTCCTCTAGCAACTGTAATATGAATGTATTTTTTATTATCTTCTTCTAATATTTCAATATCAAATAAGCCTAATACAGATGATTCTATATTAGAAATTATCAAATCTTTTATTTTCCTTTGCAATAAATCCAAATTATTTTTTAGACCAAGAACTTTTCCGTTATCATCAACACCAATATAAATATTACCGCCATCTTTGCTATTAAGAAAACTTATAACCGTTTCTTCTAAATCATCGGGTAATTTAATTTTAAATTCATTTCTATTATCTTCAATTATACCAAGCATTATAGCACCTCCAATCTTCTTAAGTTAATTATACTATACATTTAAAATTTTTTATAACAAATTTCCTAATAATAGTTAAAAGAGAAGAAGATAATATTTTTAAACAAATTTCAGTATATCATTCTATAAGGAATTGATTTTTTTGTACCAAAAAGAGAAAAAATATCATTTTATTCCAAAATTATCTATATAAGTTCGATCTTTATAATATAATTCAAATCTTCTATAACTTTATCCATATTCACCATCCCATTACCGACTGGATAAAAAACAGGATATATAGGATAATCTTTTCCAGCAATATTTTTAATTAAAATGCTTCTTTCTATACTGTGATACCAATATTTAAGACAATAGAACTAACCTGATTCCCAAAAGTAACAATTATTTTAGGATTAATAATTTCAATTTCTTTATACAATAAATCAAGATATTGACTATAAACGCAATTTGGAAATACCCTCGCATCAACTTGAGTACACTTTCTAAGATTGGTTATAAAACATTTATGTTTTTCTACATCATCATATACTATATTAGCAAAAAATTCACTCCAATCTTGTATTTTTTTCCTTAAATTCCTTTATAAATTTTTTCATCAAGCAATCCAATACTATAAAATAGTTTCCATATATTTTTAGTTCCTATCCATGAAGATCTTCTCCCTTTCCAACCGGGATCAGCCGCAATATTTCTTCCAGTCGGATTCATAAATAGAAAACAAATATTAGTAATTACTATCAAAGCCAAAAGCAAAAACGCTTAAACATTAAATAAAGGTAAACTTAAAAACAAGATATTTGTTAATATCTCGCTTTATTTAATGACAATCAATTCATACTCCTTAGAGCCTAGTCCAATTTTCTGTCCATGTTCAATTTGACTTTCCCAATTAGTATCAGGGTGATTAATATGGAAATGATCATGTCCTTCAATATTTTTACTAATATTTTCACCTAAATTACTATTTTTAAATACCTCTTGTTTATTTACCAAATCAGCACAAGCTTTATCTAATGCCACCATATCGAAAGAAGCTAACATCCCAACATTAGGTACAATTGGTGCATCATTTTCTGCATGACAATCACAATTAGGAGATACATCACAAATTAAACTTATATGAAACTGTGGTCTATCTTTAACAACAGCTAAAGCATATTCAGCCATTTTTCTATTTAAAATATCAGCTGATTCATCATTAGGTGATTTTATGGCATCAAAATTACAAATACCAATACATCTACCACAACCAACACATTTATTATGATCAATTACCGCTTTTCCATCTTCATTATATGAGATAGCCCCATGAGCACATATTTTAATACATTGCTTGCATCTACGACATTTATCTAAAATAACATGAGGTTTCCCACTACTATGCATTTCCATTTTACCAGCTCTAGAACCACAACCCATACCAATATTTTTTATAGCTCCACCAAAACCTGTACCTTCATGTCCTTTAAAATGATTAAGGGAAATAACTATGTCAGCATCCATTATCGCTCTCCCAATTTTAGCCGTCTTTATATATTCTCCATCAATATTCACATATGCTTCATCAGTTCCCTTTAGCCCATCAGCAATAATTACATGACACCCCGTAGAAAAAGGACTAAACCCATTAACATATGCCGTATTTAAATGATCTATAGCATTCTTTCTTCCACCTACATACAAAGTATTGCAATCTGTTAGAAATGGTTTTCCCCCTAATTCTTTTACGACATCTGCTACTACTTTAGCATAATTTGGCCTTAAATAAGCCAAATTTCCTGGTTCTCCAAAATGAATTTTAATTGCTACATATTTATTTTCAAAATCAATATTTTGAATCCCTGCTGTTTTTATTAATCTTTCTAATTTTTGTAATAAATTATATCCTGGTCTTGCTCGAAAATCCGTAAAGTATACTTTTGCTTTTTCCATATCTATCCTTCTTTCCAAATAATTGTATAATACTTTACTCTTTTTAGCAATATAATTTCCAAAAAGCAACAAAAAATAGTAAATTTTTTTGATCATATGAAAGGAAATTAATTTTAAATTTTCAAAATTAAAAAAATAAGTTCTATCAAACAAAGAAACAATCTTTAATCAACAGATCTTATGGCACAATTTAAGCTATATTTCAAAATTATAATGTATCATATCTAATTAATTAAAGTAAATATAATATCCACTATAAACAAAATAATTAAACCAACACTAACAAACCAAGGTATCTTCTTTTCTATTTTATTAATGAAAGGTAATACTAAATAAGTAATGAATGTTGCAAGTAATCCCCAAGCCAGAGATACTTCTAAACAAATATACTTTCCATAATTAAAGCGCATATTTGTATAATCCCAATAAGTACGATGAAAAATTGTTTCAATAAGCATACCTCCACTAAACTCTACTAAAGTCATAACTATTGTAATAATAATATAAAAAAGTACAACTTCCTTCCACTTCTTTAAATGATATTGTTGCAAAAACTTATATACAATAACCATTAATAATACCCCTATCCCATAAATAAATGTCCAAGGCCCATATAAAACACCACTATTAAAATTGTCATTCGTAAAAATATTTAGTACATTTTCAAACAAAAAGCCAATAAAAGAAAATATAAAGAAAATATTTACATAATACATATTTCCACCTACCTTATATAACCATTATGTACAACTCTTGTATCTTTAACCACAATAAATGCTTTAGGATCTAACTCTTTAATTAATTTAACAGTTTCCTGCGTATTTTTACTTTTTACATCAACAATAATTAAATCTAACTTATCCCGATAATTATTTTTAAGAGCTATAATAGATAAAGCATATCCTTCTCTTCTTAATGCATTAATTAATTTTGTATTATTTCTCTTGGTTGTAACTTCAATACTATTGACATTCCTTATAAACTTTCTAGACAAAAATCCCCCAATATACGTACCAGTTGCATATCCTAAAGAATAACTAATAGGAATCAATATACTATCTATATTAGTATTAAGAGCTTTTCTAGCTGCTATAAACCAAACAAATACTTCCATAAAAGCTAGTATCGGTGTTAAAATACTTTTCTTTTTAACCATAATCATCATTCGAAAAGTCGAAATAGAAACATCAACAATTCTTGCTAAAAATATTTCTAAACAAACAAAAAGCATAACATCACCATTAATATTATGCCTAAAAAGAAAAATTACATAACTTTTAATATTGCAATTATTATTAAAATAAGTACTACTAAAACAATAAATATAGCTCCTAAATACTTATTATCTTTATGCTTTTTATAATCTCGATTAATAGGTTCACTACTATATCTATCACTTTTTAAATGAACTTCCATTTTTTCTGTATCTTTATCTTGTCTAAATCTTTTTTGCTCTTTAATTTGCTCTTCATCCATCATTGTTCCGCATCTTTTACAAACAAATCCATGACTAGGTAGTGCCGCCCCACACTTTTTACAATACATATGCATCACCACTATTATTGTAAACGATTTATTACTATTTAGTAAAGACATTACATATTATTTACAAAATATTTACACATTAAGTTCTTTTAATACTGCAATTGTTATATCACGAGCAATATTAGAAGACTTAACACAATTAACCTCAAAATTATCTAAACCAGAATGAATTGGTGTATCCGTAATAGTTCGAATAACCATAAAAGGTACACTATTTACATAACATACATGAGCTACACTAGCAGATTCCATATCTACCGCTAAAGGAGCAAACTCTTTATTGATTCTTTCACGTCCATCCTCACTAATAAAAGCCTCTCCTGTTACAATTCTCCCAAAAAACACGTTCTCTATTCTCTCATTTAAAACTGCTTTTTTAGCTTTCTCAATTAAAGAAGAATCTACTTTAAAAAACACTGAATCCATATAAGGATGAGACTCTGTTAAAATATCATCTGCAACATCATGATAACATAAATCAGTCGCTATAACCGTATCAAATATTTTTAAACTTTGATCCATTGCTCCCGCTGTTCCGGCATTAATAATTAAATCAACATGAAAAGTATCAATTAATATTTGACTAGCTATCGCTGCATTTACTTTACATATTCCAGATTCCACAAGAACAACCCTCGCCTGAGCAATCTCTCCTTCATGAAACACTAACATACTTTTTGATACTTTTCTATCTTTCTTTAGTACATCTAAAAAGGGAGCAAGTTCTCTTTCACCAGCACAAACTATTCCTATTTTCATAAATACCACTCCTTAACAATTAAATTTATACAGATTATACCATGATAATTCTAATTTATTCTTTTAAATTGCTTAAACAAAATGTAGCATAAAGAGGAATAGACTTAATTCCATTTTCAAACCCAAAATTTTTACCACTAAGTCTAATCCCATATTTAGGTTTATATTTATCCATATAAACATTTAAACTCTTAGATTGAATACGGTTAGTTGCTTTTACCTCAACAGGGATTATACCATCACGAGTTGTAAGTAAAAAATCAATTTCTGCATCCCCTTTACTTTTCCAATAAATAAGTGGAATATCTATAGTGTTAAACTCTTCAGCTACATAATTTTCCGCTATAGCACCCTTAAACATAAAATTAGTATCATTAACAATATCATTTACTCCAACATCACAAATACTATTAAGTATTCCAACATCACTATAATAAACTTTAAAAACATCTCTATTTAAATATACTTTTAAGGGAATTTCTACTTTTTCAGTATTATAACAACTAAGTATAATAGAACTAGCATTTAACCAATCTAAAGCCGTTTCAAATTTTCTCTTACTAGCATTCTCTTCAATTAATTTATACTGAAATTTTTTATTTTTTTTCGCAAGCTCTCTTGGAATACTTAAATATACTTTCTCTATCTTAACGCTTTCAGCTTTATTGATAGTATATTTATTCATATCACTAATATACATTTCCACAATCGACTTTACAATATTTCTATTAAATTTAACAATATCTCCATCACAATCTAAATAATCTTTAATAGCTTCTGGCATACCTCCAACAATTAAATAATGTCTATAAAGTAAAAGAGCTTTTTCATGTAAATCATCCGGCATAGCACTCATATTCTGATAATGATAATTTATTTCTTCAATAAGCATATTTTGACCAATTGCCATAAGAAACTCTTTAAAACTCATCGGATGCATATATTCTAAAATAACCTTACCCACCGGAAAAGAGGAATTAAACCTATTTAATTTAACACCAAGTAAAGAACCAGCACAAATAATTTTATATGGCTTATCACTTTCGCAAAAGTATTTAAGTGATGTAATAAAATTCTCAGAAACTTGAACCTCATCAAAAAACAAAACAGTATGTTCAATATCGATTACTCTTTCTAGTCTTATTTCAATACCTCGAATAATTTCCTCCGGCTTAAATGTATTATTAAATAAAGATGTAATTTCTGTATCTTGTTCTAAGTTAAAATATAAATAATTATCAAAATTATTTTTACAAAACTCTTTTAATAAATAAGTTTTGCCTATTTGTCTAGCTCCAATAACCATAAGTGGCTTGCTCATACCACTAATTTTCCATGAATTTAAAGTATCTTCAAATGTTCTTTTCATATTTTTCCCACTTTCTACTAAGGATTTTACCATATAAATTAAAAAAACACAACTTTTTGGCACCACTTTTTGAACAAAATTGCAACTTTTTGGCACATAACATCAAAAAATAGACTATTTCTAGTCTATCTTGATTTCCGCATTTGTATTTTATAAGCAATATATAAAGATAATCTATAAGGAGCAAAACGATTAAAAAATAAAGTTAACTTCATGAAAAAAGTTGGTATAATAATCATTTTCTTCTTCATTAATTTATCAATCGCATATTTAGCTACTTCATAACTACTAGCTTCCCTAATAGCAAACGTTCCATGAGCTACTTGATTAAATTCAGTTGCTACTGGTCCTGGACACAAAGCACTTACTACCACATGACTTTTGGAAACTCTTAACTCCTCATTAATAGCCATCGTAAGTTTCGTAATATAATTTTTTGTTGCATAATAAGTAGCCATTCTAGGTCCTGCCATAAAACCAGCACTAGAACAAACATTTAAAATGTAACCTTTATCTTTCCTTACAAAATCTTGTAAAAAGAGCTTGGTTAAAATATGATAGGCTACCACATTTAAATCAATCATTTTAAGTTCGGTTTCTATTTCTGTTTTGACAAATTCTCCAAACAAACCAAAACCAGCATTATTAATCAAAATATCAATATTCTTATTTTTTACTTTTTCATACAACTTATAATTATTTTGTACTATACTTAAATCCATTGAAATTACTGTAACATTCGTATCTAATTCTTTTTTTAACTCTAATAATCTTTCACGTCTTCTAGCAACTAATATTAAATCATAGCCCATCTTACTTAAAATACGGGCCATATCTCTCCCCATTCCCGAAGATGCTCCTGTAATAAGTGCTAACATAAGTCCACCTCAAAATTACTATTTCCCAAAAATATATTCTTATACTCTTTTTTGCAATACTTCAAGTAAAGCCGGAAGCATTTGTTTCTTTCTTGAAACTAAATCAGCAATATAAACTCCTTCATAAACATCTTTAAGATCAAAAGCTTCTCCAATAATATCTCCAGCTTTCGAGTTATATATTACATAACTTCCATTCTTATAAACATCAGTTATAAACAGACAACAACATAAATAATTACTACTTAACTCATCAAGTTTCATAATATAATCATCAATATGTTCTTCAATTTCATTAAAATCCATTGTCATAACTTGAGAAATACCAAGTGTATTATTACCAACACTATAAGATTTAAAATCTTGATTAATTAAATCATTAACATTCATACCTTTAATACTTGATGCAGCCTTAAACATTAAATATCCATATTCATCGATATTTACTTTAGCCAGTTTCGCAAGTTTAGAAGCCGCAAAAATATCTTCTTCCGTTGTTGTTGGTGATTTAAAAATTAAGGTATCAGATAAAATAGCACTAAGCATCAACCCTGCTATATGACGTGGAATACTAATTTTTTTCTCAACGAACATATTATAAATAATTGTACAAGTACACCCTACTGGCATACTTCTAAAGTTAATTGGCACATTAGTTCCTATTGCTCCCAAATTATGATGATCAATAATCTCGGTAATTTCTGCTTCTTCAATTCCAATAGCACTTTGTTCTAAACTATTATGATCAACTAAAATAACTTTTTGCTTATTATAATTATCCGCACTCGTAACTTTTAATAATCCTAAACACTCATTCTTACTATTTACGACTGGATAATGGGTATGTCCAAGCTTATTAGCTAAAGCAATAAAATCTGTACGATAATCTTTATTATTAACTGTAACCGGTTTAGCATTCGTATTAATTAAACGAATTCGATTACCAAGCATAACCCTATTAGCGGTCTCTAAACTATTATCTTCACTAATAATAACATTAATTTTATTTTTTTCAGCTTTTTTTAATAGTTTATTTGGTAAAATATGACTACCTGTTAAAACAATAAGTTTTACATGAGAATCTATCGCATAATCAAGTATTTTATAACGATCACCCACAATTAAAATATCTTTATCCCCTAAAGTAACTTCTTCTTGAAAAGTCTTACTTTGAAAAGATGCTACCATGATATTTCCTTTAATTGTATCATCAAAACGTAATAAAGCTTGCCCTTTTAAACTATTTAGTATATGATCATAAGTAGTATCAACTTTTTCTTTATCTCCACTAATTAAAAACTTTGCAATCTCTTTTAATGTAACAAACCCCGCTAACTTTTTATTATCATCTACCAACGGTATAGCTGTTACACTTTCTTTTTGCATTGTTAAATAAACATCATAAATAGAATCATTAATATTAGCAATAGCTTTCTTATTATATTTTAAATCTTTAATTCTAACTTTCGTATCATTAAGATAATCCGGTTCTTTTACTTTAAAATAATCAATGACAAACTTTGACTCATTATTTAAATGTCCTAAAACTTTCGGCACAGTATTCTTACCTGTTTCATTCATAAGATAAGAAAGGGCCATACTAGCACACACACTATCTGTATCCGGATTACGATGTCCAAAAATAAATGTTTGCATATAACTACCTCTTTTTCTATTTTTACTTTAATTATTTTACCAAAAAAATAAAACAAAGTAAATATTTCTAAAAACGGATATCTATAATACTACACTTTTACCATAAATACAAGTAAATATTCTATTCCAGCACATACTAAAAAAGAAAAATGCTTAATACAAATTTCTACATTTTTCTTTAATTTAACTTTTTTATTTCTTCTTTAGATAAACCAGTATATTTAGCAATAGTATTTACATTTAGGCCATCTTTAAGCATGTTTTTAGCCGTTTCTATAATACCGGCTTTTCTACCTTTGATAATACCAGTTTTTTCACCATCATCAAAAGATTTTACTTTTTCATAATCAATTTTATCTTGGAAGGTTGTTCCTTCTTTTTCTAAAAATTCATCAATATATTTTATGGCTTGTTCCATTACTTCATCTTCCTTTCCAATTTCCTTCATTTCTTCATAACTTTGGGCATTCATGAATTTTAGCCACCTCACTAATCTTTCACTAGTCTCATTATATACTATATTCTTAACTAAATCAAGCCTTATTAAATACATTTCCATACATTCATCTTTATTAGATGGTGTATCTATTCTTCTTATAAAACCATAATCATTTACTAATTCTTCATTTTCCTTATGATAATTACCACTCATAAAGTTAATACTAATAACTTTTTTAGCATGAATATATTTTTGGCCTTTTTTTAATTGGTTACTATATAGTTTAGATAAATATGTAACACTTTTGTTGAATTCTTCTTTTCCAAAATCTGTAAACATCTCTATCGAAACAATCTCATTAGTATCTAGGTAAGCGATAATATCACCATAATTTAATTTTACATCTCTATTTACTCCATATAAAGATTTATCTTTGGAAATACGAACATCTATAACTTTTTTATCTTGTTTTAGATAAGAGAAGATCGAATTTAATAAATCAATTACTAATTTTTTATGAGAGAAAATATTTTTAAATAAGATATCATCCGTTAAATTATAGAATGTTTTAATATGCAAGACATCACCCCCTCTCGCTTTGAGATTTAGAATTATCATAACATATTCTAATGCCCGAAATATGTCAAACGAAGGGAGGAGCCTAGGAAAAGTTAAAAAAATTATACTAAAAGATCTCATTATTAAAATTATATCCATTTAAATCCAAAGAAATATACAATTTACTTGACTAAATTATAAATTTTTGTTATACTGCATATAGGAACACATCAATTTAGATGATCAAACCTTCTTATAAAAATCATCTAAATAACATACTTACCCAAATGTGTTCCTTTTTTATAATTATGTTGAACTTTTATTTATGTTGAACTTTTAAAAAGAAGTCCTTTAAATAAAGACTTTTATTATAAAAAGTTCCACATAATTTTTTGTTAAAATTGTATTGTATTCATAAAAATAAGGAGTGTGATGAATATGAGTACAATACAATTAAATTACTCTTTTAAAAGAGTAAATCGATTTTTAAGGGAAGGAGGAATATTATTAAAAGATTCCAGTGATAATAAGGTTGCTGTGTCTTATAAAGATTATTTAATTTCAAATGGAAATAAAAATAATACTATATCAAGAAAAATAAGATTCATATATTTATTGGAAAATTATCTTTTCTCTATTGATAAAACATTCAAAACATTTACTAAAGAAAATATCTATGACTACTTTAATGAATGTTCTAAATTGTCTTGGGGATTATCATATCAAGATGAGAATAAATTAGTTATTAAAAATTTTTTTAATTGGACCTATCAAAAAGGTTTAACTAAATTATCAGGTGATATGATATTACCTAAGATTGTATGGCATCGCAAAACCAATATAAGGACCTATTATACTAAAGAAGAAATAACTAAATTATTGAATGCTATTGATATTAGAACAAAACAGGGAAAAGAAAATTATTTGATAATAAGTTTAATTTGTTATTTAGGTCTCCGAATAAGCGATGTTATTAATTTAAAATTAAGTAATATCAATTTTAATGATAATACGATTTCAATTATTCAATATAAAACTGGTAATCAATTAATTTTACCATTAATAGATAAAGTGAAATACCCACTTTTAGATTATTTAAAAAATGTTAGACCAAATGTTACTAACTTGGATTATGTTTTTATTACTTTTGATAAGCCCTACAAACATCATGTTGAACTGAAAAATCATAATTATATTGTTAAAGATTATTTACTTAAAATTGGTATAAATGTCAATGGAAGAAAACATGGATTTCATAGTTTAAGGCATAGTTTTAGTACACTGCTATTAAATGAAGATACTTCTCTATATTCTATTTCAACTATATTAGGACATCAAGATATTAAAACAACGATGTCTTATTTAGATATAGATACTTCTAAACTTAAAGAACTTGCTTTGGAGGTTACGTATGTTAAATAGTTATAATTTTAAAAGTATTTTTCAAAATGAACTTAACTATTTTGTTAAATATAAGAGAAGTCTAGGTCTAAAATATGAAAATGAAATATCTCGTTTGAGGTATATCGATAATATTTTATATAATCTCAATCTAAAATCTAAGAAAATAACAAAAGAAACTTTTTATAAATTAACGGAAAGAAATAATACGCATGGAGAAAATTATGCTAGACAATATGGAGTTACTAAAGACTTTTGCAAATTTTTAATTTCTAATGAATATAAAAATATCTATTATGAAAATAGGAAGTTTAATATTATAAATAATTATAAGCCAGTTATATTTAGTGATGATGAAATAATTATATTGTTTAGAACTATGGATGAATATAAAAATCAATATATAGATGAAAGATATTATAAACTATATTATTCATATTCTATATTATTTAGGTTGCTATATGCTTGTGGATTAAGGGTTTCAGAAGTAGTTAAGATAACTATAGGTGATATTAATTTTAGTGAAAACACAATTAATATTATAGATTCTAAAAGACATACTTCTAGATTAGTTGTATTTTCCAATTCTATGAAGATATGCTTAGAAAACTATATTAGGTTATTTAATATTGAAAATGGATTACTATTTAAGAATTCAAAAAATAAAATAATTAGTTGCGATTCTATCAGAAAATATTATAACAAGATACTAGAATTATGTAATTTAAACAACAATAGTCATGTTCATGATCTACGTCATTGTTTTTGTAATAAAGCGTTAAATCAGATGTTAGAAAAAGGATATGATGAAAATGTTGTTATAGTTTACCTTTATAAGTATATGGGACATAAAACTATTGTTGAAACTGAATATTATCTTCATTTTACGGATTATAATAAGAAGAAACTTATTGAAACTAATGATACTTTTTCAAAAAGTTTATATGAAGGAGTTGATTTAGATGACTAATAGATTTAGCAAATTAGTTCAATCTTTTTTAACTACATATACTATTGGTGAATGCAATTACTCTATGAATACTAAAGTATCATATTCAACTACATTTCATTTATTGCTAGAATTTATGAATGAAGAAAAAAGAATTAAACCAAATAAAATAGAAATTGAAACAATTACTAAAGAAGTAATAGTCCAATTTCTAGATTGGTTAGAAACAAATAGATTTGTTTCTATTCAAACACGGAACCAAAGACTTGCCTGTATAAAGTCATTTTACAAATATGTTCAATCAAACGAACCTGATTTGTTTGATACTTGTTCTTTAATACTTAGTATTAAAAATAAAAAGGTTCCTAATAAAATAATATCATATTTTTCAGAAGATGAAGTTAGAATAATGATAAATTATTTAAATAACTCTAAAGATTTAAAAAAATTAACTATGATTTGTGTACTTTATGAAACTGGTGCTAGAGTGTCAGAATTTATAAATATTAAATTAAATGATTTAAATTTATCAGACAATGCCAGTATTACTTTATATGGCAAAGGTAATAAAGTTAGAGTTGTTCCTATTAGTGATGAATTAGTTAAACTTATAAATAAATATTTAAAAGAAGTTTATACAAACTATGGAGATGATTATTTATTCTATTCAAATTATAAAAAACAATATGAAAGAACAAGTATAAATAAAATTATTCACAATTTTATAATAATATTAAAATCTGAATATCCCACTCATTTTAATGGTAGTTACTCTCCACATTCTTTTCGTCATACTAAAGCGACGCATCTTTACAATAATGGTACACCACTTTTGTATATCAAGGATTTTTTAGGACATAGTACAGTTTCATCAACCGAAATATATGCAACTCCTGACTCTAAAAAACAACGAGAAGAAATATTAAAAAATTCAAAATCAATTAAAACTAAAAACAAATATAGTAATAAAAAGAAAGATAACTTAGATAATTGGTTAAAAAATAATATGAAATAAAAAAATTATGTTGAACTTTTTATAATGGAAGTCTTTATTTAA
>DVJF01000051.1 GCA_018716965.1 Candidatus Caccenecus avistercoris
GATATGAAGTATTGGGAAAATAAATCTCAAAAAGACAAATTAAAAATGGTTGATGTTTTTAAAGAACAAATTATAGATTTAGAAAAAGTTGTACCTAATTTTAAGGTAGCAAATGCTACTATACATTTTGACGAATCTAGTCCTCATCTTCATATTATAGGAGTTCCTTATAAAGATAATTGTAAAACAGGTTTATCAAGACAAGTTGGAAAATCTGATGTGTTTACTAAAGAATCATTAACTATAATTCAAGATAAAATGAGAGTTTATTGTATCAATTCATTTAATAAAGTTTATAGTTTAAAAGAAGAACTTAAAGAAAAACAGCAAGGTAGAAATCGAGATATTAATGTAAAAGATATGGGCAATTATCATAGAACGAAAAAACAACTAAATCAAGATAAAGATAAATTAGATAAAGTCAACAAAAAATCATTGGAACTAGATAATAAGTCCAATGATATAAAAGAACAAATTAATAATCTTAAAATTTCTAAATTGAATAAAGATAATCTTATTTTATCAAAAGAAGATAAAGAAAAACTTATTGAATATATTGATGAAGTCTATAAAACCAATAACGACTTTAAATCAATTCAAAAACTATCTATTACTTTAAATGATGTAGATACTGAACTTAAAGAAAATAAGAAAAATATTGCCAAATTAGAAAAAGAAAATTATAAGTTAAAACAAACTATCTCATATTGGAAAGATAAATTTGATAAATTAATTTCGTTTTTACATAATAAAATTCATAACTGGTATGATAAAGATGATAAATATTTAAATGTTATTAATGATATGTATAAAGATGAAGTTCTTGATAATGAAGATATTGAAGATATAGGTTTAACTAATGAAAAAGATGATTACGAATTGTAACCGTCTTTTTTCTATCTTCTTAAAGTACTTTTCTTCTCCTCTATATTTTCAGATAAAGGTGTGTTTATAGTTTCTAAATCATCAGCAGTTTCCTTACCAATTAAACGCTTATTAATTATTTTCAATAATTCATCCCTACTTGTTTTACTAATTATATCTTTAAATTCTTTTCCATAATCAGTTCCAGAAATCCCATAATAAGTGTCGCCATCAGATTGAAGATAACTAAATGAAAGTAAATCATCTTGAAGTGCTATTAAATCCCTAACATCCATACTATACAATGTTTCAACTACTTTTTGACGTACTTTATTTGCTGTAATAGAATCAATATTATTATTCATAATTTTCCCTCCAATACAATAATTATACCATATTTTCTTTGATTTGTTATAATTATATGGTATAATTTTTATAGAAATTGATATTTATTATCAAAAATGAAAACAGTTGTAAATAACTTTACCACTTGCTCCATTTAGTATTGAAGTGGCTTCAGACTTTGAATGAAGTCATTTTTTTATGAAAAAAATTACAGATGTGTAAAGAACATCTGTAATTTTAAATGGAGAACGAAATGTTTACAGAAGAGAGTATGTACTTAGATAATAATCATTATTTTATTTCTTTAAATCCATTTCTACTCCATAACCAGAGTGGTGTGTGAATATCGATTGGCTTATATTTTGTGTTCTTAAATAATTCTTGCCATCTATCTATTACAATTTGTTGAACATTGTTAGAATTAAATTCATCTTCAGTAATCAATCCTAATTTATGGGTTGCTTTGCATACATGAGTATCTGGAGCTACTGTTAATTTTTCTATATTTTTATATTTTCTATCAGTATATTGATAAATTACATACATCCAATAATTGCATATCTTAGTTCCTGATAAATATGGGAATTTCTTTTTATTATCTTTTTGAATAAAATTTCTAATTTTGTCTACATCATTATTTAAACTGTCAAATAAATTTCTTATATCTCCATCAAATAATTCTGTAAAAGTATTACAAAGTGTTAGCCATATTTCAGTTTGCTTTTGTTTTTGTAATGCTACTTTATATTTTGTTAAAGCATATTGTACTTCTTCAAAAGATTTTTCTAAGCATATTTTAGGATTAAATACAAATCTAGTTTCATTATCATTATAAGTTTTTAATGCACTTTCCCAAAGAGTATAAGAATTTCTTTGATAATTTAGTGCCATTGGCAAAGTAAAATATAAATAATTTTCTAAACTGGATCTTTCAAAATGTGGATTAGCATCTTCTGGCATTACTTCGCCACCAAGTTTGCCATCTTTGTACATTTTTATCAGTTTATCAACCTTATTTAATATTTCTTTTTTATCCATAATGTCCTCCGTTTGCTAATTAATGTTAATTATTGATAAAATTATACTATATTTTATAAAAGTTTTCCATATTTCAATATGTAAGAGAATTATTTATATTTGAATTAGTTAAGTAAATGTAGACAATAAAAAGGCATATTAGCAATTTGATGCGATTTTATATTGAATTATCGATTAATAAATCTAGTTTGTTAAATTTTTTTAAGGCTTTGTAAACATTGTTTTTAGCATTAATTTCGATATATATAGCAAAATGGGCAAAATTTTTGGGTAAGATACAGATAGAATATTTGTTTATAATTATATATTCTATAGCGTCCCAGTATAGTTTACTAGATATTTCATTTTCTTCTTTATTTTCAATTCCTGTTTCATCAATTGTAATTATGGAATTATTATGTTTCATAAATTCTCGTAATTTATATTTCGTTTCTACTAATAAATAAATATAGATAACAAGAATAATAAATGCTATAACTGATAAAATATAAAGGTTAGGAATAAATAAACAAAAGATGAAAATAAGTAAAAATAATATTATGTAGAGTAGGAATACTTTTACTAAAGAATGGGTTTTGGTTTTGGGCCTTTTTTTAAAAATATAGTAATTACTTGAAATATACATGATTTCTTCATAATATTTTTTGTTTCCTTTTTCATTGCTATTAAAAGTCATATTTTTCACTTCTTTCTTTTATAGTTTTTTCATCATTTCTATCGTTCGATTAAAGTAGCCATTTTTTTGATAGAATTTTAAAGCATTCGAGTTGTAGGCAAAACATTCAATTAAAATAGCTTTACATCCAATATTTTTTAAGTACTCTTCCATTTTACTTAAAAGAATTTGGCCAATACCTGATGTGCGATATTTTTGAGATACTATTAATTCGGTTATTCTTCCTCTTTTTGGTGCTTTAAAATCATAACTATTTTCTTTTTCATTGTTAACTACTCCAATGATTAGGCCTACAATTTTTTCGTTTTGGCTTGCTAAGAAGATTTTGCCATTACAACTTATTTCTTCCATTGTTTTTTGGAAATATAATTCTTTAAAGTATTCTGTTATAATATTGTAACCTTCTTTATCTATTTGGGCTATGTATTCTTGAAGTTCTACTAATAATGTTTTTATTTGTTCATCGTACTTGGAATTGTATTCTATTATCTGCAATTTTATCACCTAATATTATTGTATCATTTTTTGAATTGATTTGTTAGAAAGTGTCAAGATATTGTCTTTTATTTGTCAAATTTATGGGGACGTGTTATGATATAAATAGATAGTAGAAGGGAAGAAGAGAATGAAAAAAGATTTAGGAGTTAAACCTTATGTATTTCCAATGCCTGTACTTATGATTGCAACTTATGATGAGGAAGAAAAAGTAGATGTTATGAATATGGCTTGGGGTGGAATATGTGATGATAATATGGTAGCTTTAAATATTAGTGAAGATCATCAAACCGCGGATAATATTAAGAAGAGAATGGCATTTACTTTAAGTATAGCTGATATAGACCATTTAGCTGAATCAGATTATTTTGGTACAGTATCAGGTCGTAATGTAGAGGATAAATTTGAGCGTACAGGTATGCATGCGGTTAAAAGTGCCAGAGTAGATGCACCTATTATACTTGATTATCCATTAACACTGGAATGTAAAGTAGTTGAGCTCGAGCATACTGCAAATGGGGGATTTCGGGTACTGGGAGAAATTCTAAATGTTATTGTTGATAGTAAAGTATTAGATGAAAATGGTAATGTGGATCCTACTAAATTAAATGCTTTTGTTTTTGATCAATTCCAAAATGGATATTATAAAATTGGGGAAAAAGTAGGGGATGCTTGGAAAAGCGGAAGAAAATTTATTAAAAAGACTAAATAGATAGTATAAAAATTTAGTTTAAGTATATATTATTAATGACAGCAATGGTTATGTTGTTGTTATATGAAAACTCTATTTTATTTGATGCTTATGTTTTTTATGAGTGTTGATAAATAGAGTTTTTTTGATTATTAAAAAAGTTTACGATATAAGGGGATTATGATATAATAATGGCAATTAAAAGGATTATCTATATTTAAAGTGAGAAGAGGGTTAAGGTATGGCAAATTATAAATTGGTAGAACAAGATTATGAATGGCTTGATAAAATAATACAAACAACTACGTCTATTGCAGCATTATATCAAAAATTATTTATATTAGAAGTTAATGGAGGGAAAGATACTTTAGAATATACTAAACTTTTAGACTATTTAAATATAGCTTTGGAAGTAGAAGAACAAGCTTATCGTAATGCTAATTTAGATAATGATAAAAGTAATACCCTTATGCAATATATACTTGATAATAAGGTACCTGATGGCTTTATTAATGATTTTGAAAGTATAATAGAAGCAGATTATAGTAATATGGTATTCAAAAGAATACTTAATAATTTAGCTTATAATGTAGCTTTTGATTATGAAAGAATTAAGAAATCTTTGCCTAAGCATTTAATTGCTTCTATGAAGAGGCTTGGAATACCAAATCCTCAACAATATGTTTTTCAAGCAGTTTATAGTGGTACAGAGTTAAAAAGAGCTTTTGAAAAAGATATTCTTAATGGTTTTTTAGTTTTTTTACAAGAATGCACGCATAAATCAGATTATCAATCTTTTAGGAAAGATTTGATATATGTCAAGTATAATATATCTTTTGTTTATAAATTCTTGGAAAATGATTTAGTAAATAGTAAATTTGTGATTCCTGAGGTATTTACTGCTAGTTCTATATTGGTTCGTGATATAACTCAAACAGATGATGATTTTTATATTTCTTTAAAAGATGATTATGGTACGAAGGCAGCCATTAATCAAATATCAGCATTAATACAAGTAAGTGATGTAGATTATGACGATGTTAATGAGATATTTATATCGATACTTAGAGAGTGTATGCTTAGATCATCTTTCTTGTTTATGAGTGATGAGGCTTTATTAAGTATTAATGAGAAGTTTCATGATTTTATTGAAAGTAGTGAGTATATTAGAGAATATCCTGATAATCAAATAAGTGAGGATAAGATTATTCTATGTTTTAGGGGAATTCAAAGAGATAGAAATAAATTGGGATTATCATCAGGAGATAGAAAAAAATAAGTTATTTAATTTGCGTTTTTCATATAATTTTAGTGGGTTTTAGGTTTACAAATTCTTTCTTTTTTGTTATACTATGTAGCGAGTATTAAATTACTCCTTGCTTAAAATTTATTTTTAAGCCGAATAGACCATGAGGAGGTGGAAAAATGACTAATTATGAGATTATGTTCATCGTGAAGACTACTATGGAATCTGAAAAGATTAAAGGTACTATTGAAGCTATGAAGAAAATCATAACTGATGGTAAAGGTAAAATAGTAGAAACTAAAGATATGGGCGAGAAAAAATTAGCATATCCAATTAAGAAAGAACTTACTGGATATTACTATGTATTAAAAGTAGAAGCTAGTACAGATGTTATCGCTGAATTTGATCGTCGTGCATCAATTGATGAGACAATTTTAAGACATTTAATTATTAAGTTAGATGAGGAGTAAAATATGAATAAAGTAATTTTGATTGGAAGATTAACAAGAGACCCAGAACTTAGAACCACAGCAGGTAATTTAAGTGTTGCGACTTTTAGTTTAGCTGTAAGTCGTCCTTATAGTCCTCAAAATGGAGGAGATTCTGGAGCTGATTTTATTAATTGTGTAGTTTGGAGAAGACAAGCTGAGAATTTGGCTAGATATTGTCATAAAGGTAGTCAAATAGCGGTTGAAGGTAGAATTCAATCTAGAAACTATACGGCTCAGGATGGAAGTAAACGTTATGTTACAGAGGTCTTAGTTGATAATCTAACTTTCTTAGGATCAAGAAGTGATAATCAAAATAGTGCAGTGGCTGCTCCTCAAGATAACTTTGGTGGAAATAATTATCCTGCTAATAATTATGCTAGTGATAATAATTATACGACACCTACCGATGTAGCTAGTATGCCAACTACTGATATCTCTGAAGATCCGTTTAAAGATTTTGGTGAAGAAATTACTTTAAGTGATGATGATTTACCATTCTAGAAAAAGGAGGAGAAATTAATGGCAGAATTTTATCGTAAGAAAAAGAAAATATGTCAAATGTGTGCTGGTAAGAGCGTAGATTATAAAGATGTTATGATTATTAATAAATATATTAATGATAAAGGAAAAATCATGCCAAGACGTATGACTGGTGCTTGTGCAAAACATCAAAGACATATTGCTAAACAAATTAAATATGCAAGATTTATGGCTTTAGTACCATTTGTTAAATAAGCTAAGTGAGAAATCATTTAGTTTTTTTGTGATATAAAAAGGAACAGTAGAACTGTCCTTAAAATTTAAAATATTAATAAGATTAAAGTAACTAGCATGGCACTAATTATTAATGATAGAATAAGTAGGGATGCAATTTCTAGGATATGATATTTTTTGATAGTAGTATTTGTAAATCCTAAGCATTGATATAACCTTGTATTTTTACTTTCATCTATTAAAATATTTTTAATATTAATTACTAGCACAATAATATAAATAATAGAAAGGACTATTAGTAAAACAGTAAAAATTAATATGTTCATTTGAGAGTAATCTAATATTTTAATGTTATATTCATGTTCTTCAAAGTTTTTTAATGAAGGTATTTTTTCTTTTAATTCTTGGATAACATTTTTTCTATTTAACCATTTATTTAAATTTATTATATAGGTGTATTCATTTACTTCTTTACTTAAGTTATTGAAATCACTGGAATTTATATATAAATAGTTGTAATCTTCTTCTTTTTTTTGCTCTAAAAACTTGTCAATTGTAAATTCTAATTTTCGTGTTCCTAAATAAAATTCACTAGAATACATGTAAAAAAAGAATGATGCTTCATAATTTGCTATAGCGTGATTTGTAGCTACTTTTTGGCTAGCTATTAAAATTAAGTCACGAGGTTCTTTATACGTATTCCATTCTTTTCTAGTTAAATAAGCAGTACTTTTAATACCGTATGTTATATTACTTAATTCTTTCATTTCTTCTAGTAATTCTATTTCTTCTTTATTAGCATCAAACATTAAATAAGATTTACTAAAATTTTTATTAGCTTGCTCTACATTATAATTTCTGGCAATAAATAAACTTATAATAGCAGTAAAAATAAGGGTTATTACGGTTAAATAAATTCTAACATTTTTCTTACGATAAAAACTTTTTAATATAATCATTTCACTCATCCTTTAATAAATAATTTATAGATTGATTTAAGTATTTATAGTTTAAATATTTGGTAGCTATAAAAATCATGATAATCATAAATAGATAACTTAATAAAATATAGAAGTAATTAATTTCTAAATTAATTTCACTAGTGTAAATATAATAATCTAGACTGGATATACTATTTATAATTAAATTGTATATGGTACAGAAGAAAATGGCTGATACAATAAAACATATAGTACTTACGATGAGATTTTCTAAGATATCTAATTTAAAGATTTCTTTATTTTGGTAGCCACTTACTTTTAAAATACCATAATTATTTAAGCGGTATCTTAATTTTTTCTTGATGAAATTATAGATAATTGCAAAGGAAATAAATAAAATAATAATAGTTATAAAGATACTAATGTAAATTAAGCTATAGTTGGTATTAATAATATTTATATCAATATTGGTAATGTCAATATTTGTTAAAGCTCGAATAACTTCTCGACGATTTTCTTGTTTATCTACACGAATAGTAAGCTGTGAAGTATCTACTTTTTCGGGATTTAGTTTTTTAAAAGTGTTTTTAGATACAAAGCATTCGCTTAAATGATTTCTAATTTTTTTAGCATCATAAGTTCCTACAATGGTAAAAGTTTGATTGTTAATAACAACACTTTTATCCACAATTTCTTTTCCTTTTAAGTAATCACTTTTATAAATGGTTTCATAAGCATCATGAGGATAGAAAAGATTTGGACAAACCATGTCATATTCTTTTTGAATATTTGTTCCTTTTATAATTTCTATATCATTTTGATCAATTAAGGGAGAAATAGTGATATATCCGGGAGTGATACTATTAAATTCTTTGACGTTATAAGAGGCATTAGTCATAAATATATCTATAGATACAACATGGTCAATATTTTTTATCAGTTCTTCTTTTTCTTTGGAGTAATTATTTATATCTATATTTATGTTTTTGCTAGCTAATCTTTCTTTTTCGTAATAACTTATATAAGTAGCACAATTGTAAAAGGTAAGGGTAATAAA
>DVJF01000052.1 GCA_018716965.1 Candidatus Caccenecus avistercoris
ACCATCCAATGTTTTCGATAGTTTTTTGCTTAACTTTGCCAGATTCATCACGATATCCTTGAACAAATGATAAGAAAGTTTTACCACTTCTAGTTGGAGAAATTTTTAAAAACATATAATCACTACCTTTATGTAATTCTATTATATCACAGGTGCATTATGGTGCACAACATAAAAATAAATAAAGCTTGACAAAATAAAACCTAGGCATTATCTAGGCAAAATAACATTTTCAAAAAAGCATAACTGTCAAACTTCGGAAGTGTTTGCTACATTTACAGATGCGCTTTTTTACTATCAAAGTGCAAACTATACTAACTATGCTATTTACCCCTCTCTTTATCTATCATCAGAAGTATCCATTACTGGAGGAGATGGCACTCAGTCAAATCCATATACTTTATCTAATTAAGCAAACTTACTTGTATTTTATAAAAATATATGATATATTGATAATGCAAATATAATTTATATATTTGCTAAATGACTTCTTAGATGTTTCGAAGCATCTAATATTCCTTAATGATAGAAGAAAATGAAAAGAAATTTATATTTGTCAATGCAATGTAAAAAAACTTTTCATTTTTTTCTTGATTTTAGAATATATATATGATAGACTTATAAATAGAATAAAAGGTGGTGTTAGGGATGGATTTCCTTAATAAATTATATGAAAGCAATTATTTTGGTATTGGTTTATTTGCAGTTATCGCATTTTTAGTAGTAACATTTTTAATTGTGTTATTCTTTGGTAAAAAAGATGAAAAGAAAAGAAAATTAGAAGCAACGCAAAAAATAGCTGCTGATAATACTTTTAAAGAAACAACAGAATCTACTCCTGTAGAAATACCTGCTAATCCAGAGCCTGTAGCGCCTATTAACTTAGAAGCAAATCATACGGTAGAGCCAATTGTAATGCCTACAAATGATCCAGTTAGTGCTCCTATAAATGAGCCATTAGTAAAACCAGTAGAGCCAGTTACTCCTATAATGCCAACTCCACCAATAAATCAAGAACCAATTAATCCTGTAAAAGAAGAAGATAATTATTTTGTAGATAATTTAAGTGTAGAGGAGCCAGTTAGACCAGTAATTGATACTCCAAAAGTAGAGCCAATAATTACACCTGTAGTGCCTACCATCAAAGAAGAGCCAGTTGTAGAACCACCTATTAAGGTAGTAGAACCAACAAAAATTGAAATACCAAAAGAAGTAACTACACCAGTTGAAGAAATAACCCCAATTATTAAAGAAGAAGAACCAAAACTTCAAATAAATGAAGAACCTGTAATTAATACATATTATAAACCAGTTGAAAAGAGTAAAGAAGTAGAAGAGGTAAAAGTTCCAAACATTGATTTTGACTCATTAGCTAAATCAATTAGTAAAGAATTAGATGAATTAGAAAGTGATTCTAGAAAATATGAAGAGATTAAAGTTACGCCAATGAGTGAAGTAACCAAAACACCTTCTACTAGACAACCAGAAACTTTTAGTTCTGTTTATGTAGGAACCCCTGCAAAAGAGATGCCAAAAGAAGAAATGGAACTTCCAAAAAGAATAGACTTACCAGCTAGAAAGTCAGAATAGAGCTTAAAAAAAACTCTTTTTTCATGTAAAAATGAAGTAAAGTCCCTGTAATAATCAAAAATATGCATAAAAACGACAAAAAGTTCTTGATTTTAAGGGCGTTTTTTGATAATGTATTTATGTAAGGTAAAGACCTTATAAATTTTAGTTTTTGAGTTGGGAGGTATACGTAATATGTCAAGAACTGAATTAGTAGAATTTGCTGCTGCTAAAACTGATGTATCAAAAGCAGAAGTAGGTCGCGTATTAGACGCTCTTTTAGAAGGAATCCAAACAGGACTAAAGAAAGAAGGAAAAGTAACTTTAGTTGGATTTGGAACATTTAGTGCTAAAAAACGTGCTGCACGTAATGGTGTTAATCCTTTAACAAAAGAATCTATTAAAATTCCTGCTAAGACTGTTGCTTCATTCAAGGCTGGAAGTAAATTAAAAGACGCTTTAAATTAATAAGCAAAAAAATTCAGAACTAATCTGAATTTTTTAATTTATCATAAATTTTATAAAGATATTGTACTCTAGCTTCCAATTTAAAATAATAAATAATATAGGGAATTAAAAAGCATATAGTAAATAAAGCAAAAATAAGATAAAGTATACTCACTCTAATATGACATATAAAAATAACCGTAAATAAAGCATAAAACAAAGTGATAATTAAATGAATAATCCTCTCTTTATTAAAAAATTCTATTTTAATAAGTAGTTCATCTATTACTTCTGGCTTTACACTCTTCATTTTTAGCTTATTTTCTAAGCTTTGAATGTAATCATCAATATATTGCCTCATTATTATCACCATATTAATTGTATCAAGAAGTTACTAATAAGTCCAGTAATAAAACTTTTGGTTCAGGATAAAAGTACGAAAAAAAGTGTTGACATCAAAATAACTAAGAAGCAGCCTAAAAGAAAAACAATTTAAAAAGAATAAATTACAATATTAAACTGTAAAGCTTTCGTTAAATAAAATTATTTGATATGATATTAATGGTGATAAGAATGCAAAATATAAATTTAGAAGATTTAGATATA